>CAMDMH010000557.1 GCA_945901835.1 Devosia equisanguinis
CGATCACACACCGCTCCGACGTGCTTCATCACACCGTGCTGCACGGCCCAGAAAAGCTGTCGCGCCAGGAGGCGAGCCACACGACCGCCGTCGCCGCCGAGATGGTTTCGACCCGCGCGCTCAAAGCCGCCGGCATCGAGCCCGTCGCAATCTTCTCCCCCCCCAACGCGCCGATCTTCCACCACATGCGCGTCGCACTCGACGAGGCCACGCCAGAAAAGGTGCGCGCCGCGATGGAAGCGCTGTTCAAGGTCAAGGGCGTCAAGCACATCACGATCGTCGACGACGACATCGACGTGTTCGACAACGACGAGATCACCTGGGCGATGGCCACCCGCTTCAATGCAGACAAGGACCTGTTCATCCCGTCGAACAAGCAGCAGGCCTTCTACGCCGATCCGAACGCGGACACCGATGGCCTCGTCTCCAAGGTCGGTTTCGACGTCACCTCGCCAACCTCGAAATCCAAGGAGATCCGCTTCCAGCGCCCCCGCGTTCCCAGAATCGTTCCGGCAGCCACCAACGCAAGCGTCCGCCAGGCATTGGAGAGCGGACCTAAGTACTTCGGCGAGATCCTCGCCGCGGTCGGCAGCAAGGACGGCCGCGAAGTTGCCATCGAACTCGATCAACTTCGCGAAGGTGGCGATTTGACCCGCCTCGACAATGGCGAGTATGCGCTGGCGTCATCCCTTCCCGGTCGCCCCCGGGTCACATGAACTTATCGAACATGCGATAGGGCGCGCCCGCAAAATGAAGCCATGCTAGCGCCCGATGTGTCGGACAGACGGTTTGATGAGGGATGCCTATGCCTGATCTTTCGGCGGCGTTGTCTCAGTACGGCATGGCCATGTGGCTGACGGCCGCCGTCGCCGTGATGTGCTTTGGCCTCGTCGTTGCGATGGTCTTCCAGTCGAGGCAACACGCACGCAGGAAGCTCGCGCTTTCCGAAGGCCCTGATGGCTCGTCCGCCAATTCCGATCCCACCGCAAATGGCTTGACCCTCGATGGCATGGCGCTGTCCCCGATCGATCGCGTCTTCCCGCGGAGGCCACTCGAATTCCTCGCGCTGGTCTCGTTCGTTTCGATCGGGACCTGGATCGCCGGATACGTGCTCGCCCCCAACAAGCAGCATTTCCTTGCGTCGCCGGAATGGCTGTTCCAGCCGTTTTACGTCGCCGCCCACTTGATCGCGCTACGCCTGTTCATAAACGTCTTCACGCGGAACTACGCAGCCGGCGTTCTCCAGCTCGACGTGTCTTTCAGACAGGCCTTGCGCGGCATCCGTCCGATCCTTGGCCCCTACGGCGTCACCGCAGCAGCGATCATCGCAGCACCCTTCTGCTATTTGGATTTCCGCTACCTGTTCAGCGCGCGATATGCCCGCATGGGACGCGACGAGATCGTAAGGTCCGTCGACTATCTGATGTGGGCAGTGTGGTCCCTCGAATGGTTCATCAACGCATTCATCTGGGTCTTGCTGGTCGGCTTCATGCTGAAGAACTGCCTCACCATCGGCAAGTATCCGTTCCGCGCACCGATCGACGTCGTGCTGCACGACAAGCTCTACCGGCCATTCCTGCAGATGAGCGCACAGGGCTCGACCGTCGTCCTGGGCTTCAGCCTCGTGACGGTCCTCTACCTCTATTACACCGGCGGCGAACTGACCGATTACCTGGGCCTCGGAATTACGGTCGCACTGCTCGTGGTGTGCTTCGTACCGCCTTGGCTCGTCTTGCGCGGCAAGGTCGACGAAGCCGTACAGCTCGAAACATACAATTTGCGCCGTGATGCGGGTCTCGCCACCACGAACGCTCCGGCTTCGTCGGTGCTGCCGGCACTGTCTTTGGCCGGTAAGTCCGCGGATGCGAATTCAGCCGAGAGAAACCTCGAAGCGCGCGTCGATGAAGCCCTCGCACTCCTGCGGCTTTGGCATCTTCAGAATTTGTACGGAAATCTCGGACATACCGAAGCCAAGGCCATCGTCGTGCGCCTGCTGGCGCCGGCCGCGACGATCGGCTGGCAGGTCGCCAACAACTTTGCCAACTTGTCTCAACGACTGGCGGCGATGCTGAACGCCGCTGCGGGCCAGTAGTCGCCCTCGCTTGCCAAGCCGCGACGGCCGGCAGCATTCACACTTGACGGCTCATCCACAGAATGGCTGCGGCAGCAGAAGTCAACGCCACGGCGATCAGAATCCCGAGCTGGTTGTGCCAGAGGCGCTGGACGAATGACGCCCGCCCCCGGCTTAGCGCCCGGTTTGGCGACTGTTCGGCTTTTCCCGCCGGCTCGTAGGTCGACCGATGTTACATGCCGTTGAGGATGTGGGGAGCGCGCGTTTTCGGCGAGATCGCTACTTGCCGCGCGACAGAAGAACACACGAAGCTCTCCACACGCTCGCCCCCGCGAGCGCCTCACGGATCCGCCGCTCAGACATCCCGCGCGCACCGGAAACCTATGTAGACGGCGGGAAAATCGGGATCCTTCTCATACAATGCATCGACCTTCATCTGCGCCGCGCCGTACCACCACGATCCCCCACGAGTTCGCTTCTGGCTTGCGGTGTCATGGTCGACCCACTCCCAGAGGTTGCCGCCCATGTCCCACAACCCGTTCACGCCGGGCGCCGTCGTCCCCACGGGAAGGTGTCCACGACCCTGGCCGATCCTGGCGGGGGAGGCGGTGATGCCGGCAAACTTCAACGGCGAGGAAATCTGATTGGCGCCATCGGGACTATCGCCGGTAGGATACGGATAACGCTCGCCCTTTTGGAACGGAGCGAGTGGCGCCTCGCGGGTCTCGGTGTATGCCGCGAGCACCCATTCCGCGTCACTGGGCAACCGCAGCCCCGCCCAATCGCAGTACGCCTTCGCATCGTGCCACGTCACATGCGCTGCCGGCTCGTCATCGCGGGCAGGCTGGCCGTAGGGCCTTTCCCACGTCCACCCCTTCATGCGCTGCCAGCCGCCAAGATACTGAAATCCGCCACCCTCCCGCTCCGCTTTGGTCGTCGATCCCGTCGCCCGAACAAAGGCTCGGAACTGCCCGACGCTAACCTCGCGCCGGTCGATCAGATAGTCGGACAGGACACCGCCACTCCCACTTGGAATCCGCGCCATGTCGTGCCCCGCCGGAACGGCCCTGCCTCCGACCGGCGGCGCGTATGACTGCCCCATGACAAAATCCCCACCTGCCAGCACAGCGATCGAAGCAAGCAAAGCCACCGCAGTGCGGCGCAGATTCCCCGGCCGCTTTGCCTCGGGGTATAGCCAAGCCCGCTGCACTGCACTATGAAGCCGCTTTATGCCAAAGCGAACAGACATAAAATCCATCCTCATCATCGGCGCAGGCCCGATCGTCATCGGCCAGGCGTGCGAGTTCGACTATTCCGGCACCCAAGCGTGCAAGGCCCTCAAGGAAGAGGGCTACCGGATCATTCTGGTCAACTCGAACCCCGCGACCATTATGACCGACCCGGAATTGGCCGACGCGACATACGTCGAGCCCATAACGCCGGAGATCGTCGCCAAGATCATCGCCGAGGAGCGACCCGACGCGCTTCTGCCGACGAGGGGCGGACAGACCGCACTGAA
>CAMDMH010000558.1 GCA_945901835.1 Devosia equisanguinis
AGCCGACAGGCGCTTGCAACGCGCCCGAACCAGCAAAAACGCGCAGCGGGTCCAAGTCTTTGAATCCAGTCCGACAGGCTGCTAGGTGCAGCACTTGCCCCGACATTCGCCGCCACTTTAGCTGCAGCGCAGGACGCATGGCCGCCGGCGGGACGCCACATGGTGTTCGTCGTGCCCTATGGGCCGGGCGGTTACACCGATACTGTCGGGCGGCTGGCGGCGCGGTTCGTCGAGGAAGAGACCGGCCGCAGCGTCGTCGTCGAGAACCGCGCTTGCGCGGGCGGCATCGTGGGCACGCAATCGGTCGCGCGGTCGGCACCGGACGGCAGCGTGTTCTGCGTCTGCAGTGTCGGCGCGATTTCAATCGTGCCGTTCGCCCAGAAAGTCGGCTACGACCCGGTGAAGGACTTGGCGCCGGTCAGCATCGTCAGCTCGATTTCGCAGGCCGTGATCGTCAAACTGGATATGCCGGTCAAGTCGATGGCGGATCTGGTGGCCTACGCGAAAGCCAATCCGGGCAAATTGAATTACGGCTCGAGCGGGCTCGGCGGCCTGACCAATTATTCCGTCGAGTTGTTCCAGGCTCGCACCGGCACGAAGATGGTGCATGTCGCCTACAAGGGCGGTGCGGAGGCGACGCTGGCGCTGGTCGCCGGCACGATCGATCTGTCGTTCGCCAACATGACCGACGCGCTGCCGCAGGTCGAAGCGAAGACGGTCCGCCTGCTGGCGGTGACGTCGCTGCAGCGTAGCTCGTATTTTCCGGACACGCCGACAGTGCACGAGACCGTCAGCCCGAATTTCATCGCGGAGACGTGGAACGGGATCATGGCGCCCGCGAACACTCCGGCGCCTATCGTCGAAAAGCTGGCGCAGATCCTGGGCAAGATGGCCGATCAGCCCGCCATCAAGGATGCGATGCGGAAGGCGGGCGCCGTTACGGCCAAGAGCACGCCGGCGCAATTCCGCGCTCAGATCAACGATGAGATCGAGCAATGAAAGCCGCTGCTCGCCGAAATCGCCGCTCGGAAGGAAAAGTGACCACGCCTTCAGCGCGACCGCCGTCCATTTCCCCCCGCGGCCCCCCTCAATACGGCGTGCCCAGCCATTCGCGCACCAGGCCGCCATCGCGAGCCATCGGCCTGACATCGCCGGCGACGTCGTCCAGCATCCGGTAGCACAGCCAGATCGCGCCCAGGCCGAACACGACGCCGCCCAACAGCTGCCCGATCAGCACGCCGGGCACGCCGATCAACGCCCCGCCGATCCAGGTGAACGGCAGCGTGCCCAGGATTGCCCTGGACCAATTGATGGCAGTCGCCACCTGAGGCCGCCGCAGCGTGTTGAAGACGGCATTGCACACGAACAGCGCGCCCTGGAAACCGAATACCGGAGCGAGCCAAAGGCAGTAGAGCCACAACAGCATCGCGCCATCGCCGGTAAGCTTGAAAAGCGAAGCCAGAACACCCGACAACAGCGCGAGCACGAGCCAGGCGCCAAGCGTGTAAAGCGCCACGACCTTCAGGCTCGCCGTGAACGCTTCCCGCATCCGCGCATAGTTCCGCGCTCCCAGGTTCTGCCCGATGATCGGCCCGACCGAGCCCGACATCGCGAACACGAAGCCGAACGCCACGGGTTGCACTCGCCCGATCACGGCCCATCCGGCAACCGCCGAGTCTCCAAATGGCGCAAACGCCGCCGTCACGATCGCGTTGGCGATGGGTGTTGCCGTGTTGGTCGCAATGGCCGGCAGCGCGATCGCCAGGACCGGACGCCAATCCTGTCGGAGCCCCGCCAAGCTCGGCATCTCGATGAGATCGTGGACACGCCAGACCGAATGTAGTGCAATCCCCATGATGACGATGCGCGCGATCACGGTCGCGATGGCAGCACCTTGCAGTCCCATGTCGAACCCGAAGATGAGGATCGGGTCCAGGATCACGGTCACGACGGCTGCACCGAGCGTCACGTGCATGGCCCGCTGCGCATCGCCGACGGAGCGTAGAACGGCGGACGACACCATCGCGCTCGCCAGCGGCGGCAACGACGGCACCACGATATAAAGGTAACTCAGCGCCAGCTCCGCCGTGCGCCCCTTCGCGCCGATCAGCCCGAGAAGGCCGGGCAGAAACGGCAGCAATGCCAGCGACAGCACGGCCGCCGTGACGAACGCCAGCAGATGAACGCTGCCCGAGATCCGGCGCGCACGGGCCATATCCCGTGCGCCGACCGCAGGTGCGACCAGCGACACCGTCGCGATCGACAACCCGATGGCGGCCGCCACCGTTAGAAACACGATAGGTCCGGAGTAGCCGACGGCCGCGACGATCTCGATGTCGCCGAGCATGCTGAGGAACAACACGTCGATCAGCTCGGCGAGGAAGATCGAAACGAGGCCGACAGCGCCCGTGCTCGTCATCACGAGCACGTGCCGCATCACCGATCCGGTCAAGAATGCAGGGCCTGCGGGCTTGTCGGTGCTCTGCTGCATCGAACCTTTCCCGGAGCCCCGGATGCTTCACTCCGCGTCGTTCAACGAAGAGACGGTGCCACCCGGGCAGGGCGCTCAGTTCGTCGTCAGCTTGCCGCCGAGGCCGAACGTCACGGCCTTCGGCAGATCCACGCCCTCCGCCTCGGCTGCCGCGAAATCGATGTGGATGTGATTCCCGTCGGGGTCCCAGACGTTGATCTGCACCACCGGCGCACCAGGCACGAAAGCGACCTCGAACCGCTCGCCGATGGTCTTAAGCCGCTCGACCATCGACTTCAGATCATGTGCTTTGAACGCGAAATGCTCGAGCGTCAGATCATTGGACTGCGCCGCGACATGTTCGCATCCGTTGAGGTGCACGGTCGGCAGCCCATCGGCGTAGAGCCATGCGCCGGGAAACGGGAAGTTGGGCCGCGGCCCCGACGGCATATCGAGGACGCGGGTGTACCACGCGATCATCTCGTCGAGCCGATGGGTTCGCAGGTTGACATGGTCGAGCCGGCCGATAGGCATCGGAACCTCCCTTTGGAAACATCTGTGTCTGCCGAGATTATCCGGCTCCGGCAGGGCTGGCCAGCGGTGCAGTTCCTGATTGCCTCTACGTTTCACGCCGGGCAGGGCCACGCCGCCGCATCCCCTACCCTTTCGGCGCGACCGCGCGTATTGTCCGGCCAAATCGCGGACCCCCTTTCCGGAGCGAGCACGTCCCATGGCCGGCCACCACGTCCCCCATCTCGCCAACGACCATGGCGCCGAGAAGATCTTCATCGGCGTCAGGGAACTGCAATGCATGGGCGCGCGCCCGCCGTTCGACCACCCCCACGTATTCCTGGACATGGGCCAGGACACCCAGGTGCTTTGCCCCTATTGCTCGACGCTCTACATCCACGACGACCGCCTCGCCGCGCACGAATCCGCGCCGGAAGGCTGCCTGGTCGAGGAGCACGCCTGACAGCCGCGGTAGGGGCGAGATCATGCCACATCGCCCCATCTTGATCGCCGGCTCCGGGATAGCGGGGCTTTCCCTCGGGCTCGCGCTGTCCCGGCACGGGCTCGCATCGCGTCTGCTCGAACGCCGCCCGGTGT
>CAMDMH010000559.1 GCA_945901835.1 Devosia equisanguinis
CTGGCAGAGCAGCTTCAAGCAGCATCTGCCCGATCTCGAGATCAGGCTGTGGCCCGATGCTGGGAACGTGGCGGACATCGAATACCTGGCGTTCATGCGGCCGGATTTCGACGTGCTGCCGACGTTTCTCAATCTGAAGGGGATGTTCAGCCGGTCGGCGGGTGTCGAAGGATTTGCCGGGCATCCGAAGTTCCCGAAAGTGCCGCTCGGTAAGGTGGAGCCGCCCAGCGGCGATCCGATGATGACGGAGTATGTGGTCATGCACGCGCTGCGGCTGCATCGCGAGCTGCCGAAGTTTCATGCGGCTCAATCGAGGCGGGAATGGTTGAAGGGGCCGATCAAGAGGCCGGAACAGCGGCGGATCGGCTTTCTCGGATACGGCGCGATGGCGCAGGCGCCGGCGCAGATCCTCAAGGCGCTGGGATTTCCGGTTTCGGCCTGGGTGCGCTCGCCGAGGCCGGATGCCGATATTCCGATGCACGTGGGGCACGATCAGATCGCAGCGTTCCTCGGGCAGACCGATATCGCGATATGCCTGTTGCCGCTGACACCGGAGACCGAGGGCATTTTCTGCGCACGCACGTTCGCGATGATGCCTGCCGGCTCGATGCTGGTGAACCTCGGGCGCGGCAAGCACGTCGTCGACGCCGATCTGATCGCGGCGCTCGACTCAGGGCATCTCGAACACGCGTCTCTGGACGTGACGTGGCCGGAGCCGTTGCCGGAGAACAGCCCGCTGTGGGTACATCCGAAGGTGACGATCATGCCGCACATCGCGCGCCGGCCGACGGTCGGGCAGATCGTGAAGGAGATCGCGGCGAACGTACGCAGCGTGCGCGGGGGCGGCGGATTGCTGCAGCAGATCGACATCGGGCGGGGCTATTGAGTTCGTCGCCAATTTGGGTTCGCGCGTACTGGAGCTTTCATGTCTGCCGACAAATCATCCGCTAAGGTTGTGTCGCTCGATGCAGCGCAGCTTCAGAACTTCGTCGAGAGCATCTTCCGGGCTGCCGGTTGGAATGCCGCGGATTCTAAGGTGGCGACCGATTGCCTGATCGGTTCCGATCGCGCAGGGCATGCGTCCCACGGCATCGGGCTCATTCCGATGTACGTCGATACGATCAAGTCGGGCTGCCTGAAGCCGGAGTGGACCGCGCTGACGATGAAGGACGACGGGCCGTTCGTCGTCATCAACGGGCGTCGAAGTCTGGGGCAGGTCGGCGCGCGCCACGCGACGCTGAAGGGGATCGCGACGGCGCGGCAGCACGGGATCGCGCTCGTCAACCTGATCGACAGTCATCACGTCGGCCGCATCGGGCACTACGGCGAGATGGTTGCGCGGGAGGGCTTCGTCGGCATGTTCTGGGTGAACGTGCATGGGCGCAAGCCGACCGTGGTGCCGTTCGGTGCGCGTGAGCCGCGGTTTTCGACAAACCCTCATTGCGTCGCCATTCCGCGCGAAGGTGCCGATCCGTTCCTGCTCGATTTCGCGACGTCGGAAATGGCGGTCAACAAGGCGCGGGTTGCTTTCGCGAAGGGCGAGAAAGTGCGGCACGGTACGCTGCTCGATCATCAGGGGCGGCCGACGGACGATCCCGGCGTGTTGTGGGCCGATCCGCGTGGTTCGATCGCGACGTTCGGGCTGCACAAGGGCTCGGGTCTCGCGATCGTGTGCGAGTTGATGTCGGCGGTGCTGGCGGGCGGACCTCTTGTGGCTGACAGGCAAGAGGCCAGCGCGATCCTCAACAACATGACGGCATTGGTCATCGATCCCAGGCGGATGGCCGTCGGCGACGAGCCGATCGAAGCTGCAACGGAGCGGATGATCGCGTGGGTGAAGAGCGCTGCTGCGGCGGACGGCGTCGATGCCGTGCTGACACCGGGCGAGCCCGAGCAGATCAATCGTGCGCGGCTGGGATCGCGGATCGAGATCGATCCGGCGACGTGGTGCGACATCTGCAAGGCGGCGGCGAAGATGGGGCTGAGCGACGCCCAAGTGCCAAGTGCGATCGGCTAGTTTGAGTAGCGGACGAGAGTGAGAGACGACGATCATGCGCGTGATGATGTTTCATTTGATGCCGTATGCCGACCTCGATCTGTCGGTGAAGGATCAGTATCGCAGCGTTTGGGTCGTGCTGCCGAACACGCACTTCGATCCCGTGAAGGGGCATGCGCTCTACAACCGGTATCTGGACGAATTGGAACTCGGAGCGGAACTCGGGTTCGACGGGGTTTGCGTCAACGAGCACCATCAGTGTGCGTATGGCATCATGCCGTCTCCGGTGGTCACGGCGTCGGCGCTCTCGCGGCGCGTGAAGACGGCAAAGATTGCGATCCTCGGCAATGCGTTCTGCCTGCGCGACAATCCGCTGACGCTGGCCGAAGAGCACGCGATGATCGATTGCATCACCGGCGGGCGTCTCATCACGGGTTTCGTGCGCGGCGTGGGCGCTGAGTATTTCTCGACGGGCGCCAATCCAGTTCACAGTCTGGAGCGGCATCAGGAAGCGCACGACCTCGTGGTGCAGGCGTGGACGCGGCCGGGGCCGTTCGCGTTCGAGGGCAAGCACTTCCACTTCGAATACGTGAACGTGTGGCCGCGCCCGTTCCAGCAGCCGCATCCGCCGATCTGGTGTCCTAGTCAGGGAAGCCTGGAGACGATCGAGTGGGCGGCACATCCCGACCGGAGATACGTCTACTTGCAGACCTATTCGCCTATGGCTTCGGTGCAGCGCTATCTCGATCTTTATCGGAACGTGGCCGCTACGAAGTTCGGTTACACGGCGAATTCCGACCGGATCGGATGGTGCGCGCCGGTTTATGTAGGCGAGACGGATGAGAAGGCGATGGACGAGGCGCGACCGCACATCGAGGCCATGTTCAACGTCTTCCTGCCGAAGGTGTCCGAGATGATGTTCTTTCCGCCCGGCTACATGTCGAACGCATCGCTCAAGAACATCCTCGCGCACAAGCCGGCGGCGCGGTACGAGCGGACGACCATCGAGGGGCTGGTCGAGAAAGGTATCGCGATCATCGGCAGTCCGGACACCGTGCGCCGTAAGCTGACGGAAGCGCACGAGCGGATGGGCTTCCAGGAGTTCCTGGCGCTGCCGCAGTTCGGCACCATGCCCGCCGATCTCGTGGAGGGCAATCTGCGCCGCTTCTGCGCGGAGGTCATGCCTGCACTGAAGGCGCTCACCGACAAGGAATACCGCGGTTTCGTGCCGAGCAAGGCTGCGGCGGAGTAGGCGCTATCTGGTGAACTCACCGGCTTCGAGGATGGTCAGTTCGACCTCGCCGCCGCCGTTCTTGCGGTGCGCGGAAGCGGCTTGATACTCGGGCGATTCGTGGCAGGCGACGGCCTGCTCGAGGGTCGGGAATTCGATCACGACGAACCGCTCAAATTTTTTCGGGCCCTCGAGAATTTCGAAGTGGCCGCCACGGGCGAGAATTTTGCCGCCGTACTTAGCCATGATGCCGGGCACCTGATCCGTGTAGCGCTTGTAGGCTGCGGGATCGGTGATCTTCGAGCGGGCGAGCCAGTAGGCGGGCATGTCTGAAACTCCGTTCCGTTCTA
>CAMDMH010000560.1 GCA_945901835.1 Devosia equisanguinis
GCTTCTCCGAGAAGTAAGCTTCGAACTTGCCCTTCTTGTCCTTGTAAGCGTCGGCATCGGCAGGCGCGGCCTTCTTGGACGTAATGTTGGGCCACTTCTCGGAATAGTCCCGATTGACCTCGAGCCATTTCTCCAGGCCCGGCTCCGTGTCGGGCTTGATCGCCTCGACCGGGCATTCGGGCTCGCACACACCGCAATCGATACACTCGTCCGGGTGGATCACGAGCATGTTCTCACCTTCGTAGAAGCAATCCACGGGGCAAACCTCGACGCAATCCATGTACTTGCACTTGATGCAGCTGTCGTTGACGATGTAGGTCATTCGCGCTGGCTCGCTGACGTGAAGTGAGAACTATCGGTATCTATTTGGGGGATCCCTCCCCCGCACGTGGGCAGGATGTCGCAATTCGCGGCAGCAGTTGCAAGCGATCCGGTAGCCCGGCCATAGCTTCGGTCAATCCCCGCGGTCACGCAGACGATCGAGCAATCGCCGATCTCGCTTGGTCGGCCGGCCTTCGCCTGGTTCCCGCACGCCGCTTCGGGTCGCCCCTCCATTCCTGTCTGCTCCGGGCGGCGGCGGCGGCGTCAGGTCCTCGTACAGCAATCGCGCCTCGGGGGGTGGACCGCGACGCTGCCCCCCGGAAATCATCTTGAGGACCCGTATGTGCCCCCGCACCGAGACCGTCACCACGTCGCCAGGACGCACGGTCTGACTGGGCTTCTCGACCCTGATGCGGTTGACGCGCACCTTTCCATCCGTAACCAAACCCGCTGCCTGCGTGCGCGTTTTGATCACCCGCACGAACCACAACCACTTGTCGAGCCGCTGCCCCGCGCCGATTGCAGCCGGCCCGTCTGCGTCGTCATCGCTGTGAGGCCCGGCAGCCGATGAGCTCATGCCGGTCTCCAAAGAATGAACATACGCCACGGTGAGCATCATCGGGTCAGACGGAACCGCCTCCCCGGCTCACTTCTTCGATAACACCTCATTCAAATCATAACCTTATGATGACGAACCCTGCGTTCTCTTCTCGAGCTCGGCCTTCAGGGCGCTGAGCTTGGCGAACGGTGAATCCGGGTCGGCCTGTTTCTGCTTGGCGGGCGCTGCTCCCTTGCTCTGCCACGTGTTGGCGCGCGGCTGGCCCTGCCCCGGACCCTGGTTGCGGTCCCGTTGATCACGGCCACGGTTATCACCTCGGTCGCGTTGATCGCGATCACGTCCGCCGCCGCCCTGCGTTGGCCTACCCTGATGCGGCTTACCCTGGCCCTGATGTGGCCTGCCGCCAGCGCGATCCCCGCCCTGCCGATCCCCTTCGCGCCGATCGCCTGGACGGCGGTCACCGTCCCGGTCACGCCTGGGTTCACTGGCCTTCGCTGCGTCGGCCTTGACGGTCTCCGGCGTCACGCCCTCGGGGCTGGTGCCACCTGCCGCGATCGCTGCATCAGCCGCGATCGGCTGGCCATCCGGCTTGCGTTGATGCCTTTGCCTGTCGCCCTGGCCACCACCCCGGTTCTGGTTGTCTCGATTTTGACCACCCCGGTTGGGACCACCAGGACGCTGCTCGCCCGTACGTTGCTCGCCCGGTCGTTGATCGCCACGGCCCTGCTGATTTCGGCCGCCGCGGCGGCGCTGGTCCTGCCGTTCGCCCTGCGATTGGCCTTGACGGTCCTCACGGCGATGCCGCCGGGGACGCCACACATCCTCCATTTCGACCGGAGCCACTTCCGTCGAAGTTGCCGCTGTGGTTGCTGCAGATTCGCCATCGCCTGCCGGCGCGGCTGCCTCAGCAACGGAGGGTGCAGCTACGCTGGCTTCCGTCGCGGCGACCTCCACCGGCGCGACCACCACCTCGGCAACAACTGCCTCGGCCGGAACGGCATCGGCCGCAACCATATCAGCAGCGGCGTCGGCCTCGGCCGAGACCGCGGCAACCTCGTCGATGACCGGCGCATCGCCAGCGGAAAGCGCAATGTCGCCGTCCGCAGCCGCGACGGCCTCAGCGGCACCGTCAGCAACCGTCAGCGTGGCATCAGCACCTGCGGCAACAACCGGCACAGCCGGCACCGGCTTGCGCTTGGGCCGCCGCTCCAACCAGAAGCCCAGCGACTTCAGCACCAGTCCAAGTTCGTCGCCCGAGCATCCCAGGATCGACAACATCTCCGGCACCACGAGGAAGCCGCCATCGCCGGTCGCCCCGCGCGGGAAGTTCTCCTTGCCGCGGAACGCGATCATCGGACGGATCATGTCCGCGAGGCGTTCGATGATGTCCATCCGCACCGCGCGCGGACCGCACACATGATAGCCACACGCCCGATAGAACCCCTCGGGGATCTTCGGATTGGCCGGCACCGACGTCAGACCGGGCCGTGGCGGATCGGGAAGCGCCTCGGGATCGAGCCCGTTGGCGGCCCCATGCTTCAAGATCCAGAGCGCGAGCGTCAGCTCGGCTGGTCCCGGCTTCATCAGCTGGGGGAAGAAGATGTTGAACGCGCCGAACCGCACGCCGTACTTGCGCAGCTGTGCTCGCGCGGGCTGATCGAGCGTCTTCAGCTCATCGCCGACCGCGTCCCGCTTCAACGTTCCGAAGTTCTCCACGAGCCGGAACGCGATGCCGCGCGCGAGCCCCTGGATGTCTTCCGCCTTGGCGATCTCGACCAGTGGCTGCGCCTTCTCCGCCACCGTCTCGGCGAGCCAGGTATTGAGCCGCTCCTGCACCTTGTCGCGCTCGGGCGCCGCCAGATACTCGTCGGCGACGATCACGACCTGCGGCTTTAGCCCATCCTCCGCAGGCTCGAGACGGGCGATCTCCTGGTCGCGCCAGATCACGCGACCGTTGCGTGTCAGCTTGAACCCGTCGTTCTTGGCGCTGGCGACGCGACGAACGCGCATGCCGAGTTCCTTGGCGAGCACCTGTGCTGCTGCACTGCGCGCGGCCTTCCCGTGGATGCCGTCGGCCTGGCTCGAGTCGGGAATGAAGCGGAAGCCCTTGAGCCGCCCGACGAAATGGCCCTCAATGAGAATTCCGCCGTCGTCGCCGATATCCGCCGTCAGCTCTTCCTTGGCCCGCAGTCCCTTCATCAGCGCGCTCGTCCGCCGGTCGACGAACCGCTGCGTCAACTGTTCGTGCAGGGCATCCGAAAGCTGGTCCTCGATCTCCCGCGTCCGCGCCTGCCAGTGCGCGTAATCTTTCAGCCAGTTCTCCCGGTTGGCAACGAACGTCCAGGTCCGGATGTGCGCGATCCGTGTCGAGAGCGTATCGATATCGCCGTCCGTGCGATCGGAGAACTCGACCTGCTTGGAGAACCAATCCTCCGGAAGCCGTTCATCCGGTCCCCGCAGATACTTGAACACTGTCGAGACCAGTTCTGCATGATTTTGCGAGGAAATCTTGCGATAGTCTGGAATCTGGCAGACGTCCCAGAGCAATGCCACCGAGGCCGGTCCGCGCACCAGGTCCGTCACCTCCCGGTCGGCGCTGACGGCCTCCAGCGCCTCGACGTCGTCGGCCGTGCGAGCACGCACCAGCCGCTGCTCCCTGGGCAACTGACGCAGGCTCTCCTTGAGCGCGTGGATC
>CAMDMH010000561.1 GCA_945901835.1 Devosia equisanguinis
TCCCCCGCCCTCGGCCGAACGCGGCACAGGGCTTCCAGTTGCCGGACTTTTACTCCGGCGCAACCGACCGACTCGGTTGCTTCACTGAGGGATTTTGTCTCCGGCGCTTACAGTGTTGCCCGTGTTCTCTCTCCTGCCAGGACCTAACTGCCTCATTCCCCCTTTCTCACCTTAACCCCTTGCATTGAGTTCTCGATTGAGGCCGGCGCTGATCTCATGTTCGTTGCGACGCGCCGAACCGCGCAATTCTTGAATGTGACGTTTCCGTCGTATCGAATGAGCGGTCGAGTTATAGAACTTCAACCGCCTTGGCGCAGCGAAGACCGATATCGGCGCCAGGATCGGCGCCTGGATCTCGCATCCGCCCAAGCCGATGCGTTCTAGCTCAGGCGGGCATTGTTCGAGGACGGCTATTTCGAGCCAACGCGGGGGTTGATCTCAGAGAGCGTTGCATCAGGACCACCCGATTACGGATTGACCGTGGGCAGCTTTTTCCGCAGTTGGCCCGAATCGTGGGTGCGGCGACGTCCGAGATCACGGTGGGTATCTGGCTCCAATCCTGACGTTGCCAGGTGTCTGCGACAAGGCGACCGACCGATGCCCGCTCGCGCTGTGTTCCTCGAAGTTCCGATTGTGAGGGGAGGGCTGTCGTGGCAGCATATAGGCGTTGAGGCCAGCGCTTGCCCCTGAGCGACCGCCTGCCGAAATGCCCAACCGGACCAGGATTCGTCAGCTTCATCCGAGAACAGCGAAAATGAAAGCCGCGCTGTAGATTTCAGGTCTGAATGATCGGACAGCCCATGCCGACAGTTAAAAGTGTGCGAATGCGCGCTGAATTGTGCGCGGCAAAGCCTCCGCAACTTCAGTCACGCGGCCGAGATCGAAACTTTACACGCCATAGCAGCCACCGGTATTCCTCCCAGAAAATTGGGGTTTTTTGTCAATGCCCAGTTCATCCGCGTTCAAGCTCGTCGATACCACCATCGCCGACGTGCATGCCGCCTACAAGGCCGGCACGCTCACCGTGCGTCAGCTCGTGCAGAGCTATCTCGATCGCATTGCCGCCTACGACAAGGCCGGCCCGGCGATCAATGCGATCGTCTCGATCAACGGCCAGGCGCTGGCGGAAGCCGACAGGCTCGATGCCGCGTTCAAGGCTGGCGGCTTCGTCGGCCCGCTGCACGGTATTGTAATCATCATGAAGGATCAGGCCGACGTCGACGGCATGCCGACGACCCTGGGCTCGGTTCTGTTCGAAGGGCACATGCCCGGGCGCGATTGCACTGTGGCCGCGCGCCTGAAGAATGCCGGCGCGATCTTCCTTGCGAAATCGACGCTTGGCGAGATGGGCGCAGGCGACACGCACGGCTCGCTGTTCGGTTCCACGCGCAACGTCTATGACCTGCAGCGCACGGCGGGGGGGTCGTCGGGCGGCTCTGGCGCCGCCGTCTCGGCGAACTTCTGCACAGTTGCGATCGGCCAGGAAGGCTTCGCCTCGATCAGGCGGCCGTCGATCTGGAACGGCGTCGTCGGCATGCGGCCGAGCGCGGGTCTGGTCAGCCGCGGCGGCGTCTATGCCGGCTGGCCGTCGATCCATGGCTCGCTCGGACCGATGTGCCGGACGGTGGCCGACGCGGCACGGTTGCTCGATTCCATGGTCGGCTACGATCCGCTCGACCCGGTCACCGCGCGTGGCGTCGGGCAGGCGCCGGAGAGCTACGCCGCGTTGCTCAGCAAAGGCGCCTTGAAGGGCGCGCGGATTGGTATCCTGCGCGAACCGATGGGTTTCAATACAGAGGCCGACAGCGAGGATTTCGCCAATGTCACGGCGGTATTTGACCAGGCAGTGCGCGACCTTGGCAGGGCAGGTGCTACGCTCGTCGATCCGATCACGATCCCGGACCTTAAGGCGCTGCTCGCCACCCGAGCCGCGAGCGGCGAGGAGGAGGAGGCCGCGTTCGCCGCCTACATGAAGGGCAGCGCCAAGCCGCCGTACAATTCGCGGGCGGACGTGAAGGCGTCGCCGAAGTTCACCAAGACCACGCGAGGCGTGCAGAGCCGGTGGGGCCGCGGCCAGGCTGGCGAGGCGCTGCTCGCCTATTACAAGGCGCGTGATCTGCTGATGACACGCCTGCTCGCCGTCATGGCCGATCACAAGCTCGATGCGATCGTGCACAAGGCGGTCGAGCACACGCCGACGCTGATCAGCGATGGCGTCAACCCGCCGTTCGTCGACCAGAAGGGCGCAACGCACATCAACACCTTCCTGGTGTTCGTGCCATCCGTGGTCGTGCCCGCGGGATTCACGAAGGACAATTTGCCGGCGGGAATCACATTCCTCGGTCGCCCATACGACGACGCGAAGATGCTGCGGCTCGCGTATTCCTACGAGCAGGCAACCCTGCACCGCATGCCGCCAGCCTCGACACCATAGCGTTCAGCGCGCGGTCAACTGCTTGGCGCGGGAGATCAGCTCGGCCGGCGTTGCGTAAAGCTCGGCGATCTGCCGATCGACTTCCGCGCCTCCCATCGGCGTTACCGTCAACTCCATCCTGTTGGCCTCCGCCAGGAACTCAGGATCGGCCATCGTCTTGTCGAAGGCGGTGCGCAGCACCGTGAGTTGGTCGGTGGGCACCTTGCCCTTGACCATGAACGGCCGGCCGATGCGTGTCGGCGCCGTCAGGAAATCGAAGATGCGGCGGGTGTCCGCATCCTTGATCAGATCGCCGCCGAACGGGATCGACGCGTCCATGCCGGGCAGCAGTGTCGGCGAAACGCGCATGAATACATTGACCGGTCCGTCGACCGACTTCCAACTCGCCGGCAACGACGTCCATCCGCCGCAATCGCCGTCCACCTCGCCCTTTTCCAGCGCCAGACGCTTGTCGGCGCTACCGGCGTAGCCCATCACAATTTTCATCTTCACGCCGAGCACATTGCGCAGCATCGACGCTTCTGGCTGGGACGCTGCAGTGGCTCCGAAGACCACCTCCTTGTCCTTGGTGAGATCGGCAAAGGAGTTCGGACCGAAACTGCGGCGGACGTAGCAGACCCGCGTGTCCTCGCTGACGTTGCCGACGAACCGGAAATCCCTGAAATCGACCTTTGTTTGGTCCGGGTTGAGCACCGAGTCGGTCAGCAGCGTAGAGGTGAACGTCGCGATCGTCGTGGCGTCGTCGGGCACTGTCGCCATGGACTGCACGGAGCGCAGTGAGCCGGCACCGGGCATGTTCTGGGCGACAAAGGCAGGGGTGCCCGGAATGTAGCGCACGATGTGGCGCTGGAGCAGCCGCGCGTAGGCATCGACACCACCGCCCGGCGGCATGCCGACAACGAGCTTGACCGTCTTTCCGCTGAAGAAGTCAGCAGCCATTAGCGCGGTGGGTGCGCCAGCGAGCAAGCCGGTGCAGAAGAGCATCGACAGAAAGGGCACGCGCTTCGGTGATCTCTTCCGGCCCATGAGCTGACCCCTCTCCATCCTCGCGGACATCGGGCATTCTCGTGCCGACATCTGCTCCGAAACTTCCACACCGCGAACTTGCAACAGCCGATCCTTAAAGACAAGGTCCCCGCC
>CAMDMH010000562.1 GCA_945901835.1 Devosia equisanguinis
ATTCCGCCGTCGTCCTGGGATCGACGAGGGCTGGTGCAGCCGCACGCAGCAACTCGAAGATCTGCAATCCCGCCGGCGTCGGCACGACGTTCTTGCCGTCGGCAGCGAGCAGGCACTGCCGCTTCAGGCCCTTGATGATCTCGGCGCGCGTCGCCGGCGTGCCGATGCCCTTCGCCTCCTTCAACCGCTCGCGCAACGCGCCGTCGTCGACGAACCGCCACGCGTTCTGCATCGCATCGACCAGCGTGCCCTCGCTGTAGCGGGGCGGCGGCGCGGTCTTCTTGGCCTGGATCTTGGATTTCGACAGCGTTGCAGCCTCGCCCTGACGCAACTGCGGCAGCGTCTGGCTGGCGTCGGCGTCTACCTTCTTGGCCTTGCCGCCTTTTGCTTCAGCGGCGGCTTCCTGCGCTTCCGGATCGCCGTTGCCGTAGACGGCCTTCCAGCCGGCCTTGACGGGGATGCGGCCGACGGCGCGAAACTCCGCTGACTTCGGGCACGCCTCCGGCGCGACACCCACGACGTGCGACACCGCCGTCACCGGCACGACCATGCTGACGCTCGTCTGCGTGTACTCGTAGTCCGGCATCACGGCTGCGAGATAGGACCGACAGATCAGCGCGAACAATCGTTTCTCGTCGTCGGAGAGCCGCGCGATGCGCGCCTCGAGGTCGTCCATCACGTTGACGTTCGGCACGATCGCGTGATGCGAGACGCCTTCCAGCGACTTGTCGCAGAAGTGGCTGGATTCACCGCGCCGGATCACCGGTGGATCGATCGCGAGATGTGCGAGCCCGCGCAGTCGCAGCATCGCACCGACGATCGGTTTCACGTCCGCGATCTGGTTTTCTGCGAGGTGCCGGGCTTCGGCGCGCGGATACGTGATGACCTTCTTGCCCTCGCCGTCGTAGAGCGCCTGCGCGATCTCCAGCGTCTTGTCGGCTGTCCAGCCCCAACGCTGGCCACAGGTCTTCTGCAACCCCGGCAGGTCGTAGAGCCGCGGCGGCTACTGCCGGCGATGCTCGACGCTCACCGACAGCGGCCCCGTGAACTTCGTCGCGGCATTGGCTATCGTCTCGGCCACCGCCTGATCGCGGATCCGCGCCTTCACCGGTGGCGCATGTCGCATCGCGAACGTGCCACCCTCGACTTTCGCCGTCGCCAGCACCTCGAAGTAGTCGTCGATCACGAAATCGCGGATCTCGATCTCGCGTATGCAGACGATGGCGAGCGTCGGCGTCTTCACGCGCCCGATGCCGATGACGCCTTTGGTGCCACGCGCGACCAGCGTCCGCGTCGCCGTCCGGGTCAGCGACAGGTTGAAGATCTGGTCGGCCTGCTGGCGTGCGACGGCGGCCTCGTAGAGCGGGCGCAGTTCGCCGTTCGGCTTCAGCTTGTCGAACGCCTGCCTCAGCGACTTCGGGTCCTGCGCGGTGAATAGCGCCCGGTGCACCGGGCCGCGATACGACAGATGCTCGAGAATCTCCTGGCCGATCAACTGCCCCTCGCGGTCGCAGTCGATAGCGAGAATGACCTGTTCGCAGTCCTTCAACGCCGATGCGATCGCCCGGTGTTTGGCGACCTTGTTTCCCCGATTGGCCTCGCGCGTCGGATAGAGATCGTCGGGCTTCAGCAGCACGCATGCCCAGCTTTTCCAGTCGGGATTGACCTCGTGCGGCTCGGCCAGCCGCAGAAGATGGCCTTCCGCCGGCAGGATCTGCCCGAATCTAGTGCCGAGCGCCGCCCTTAAGTCTCGCGCCTGGCTTGTTTTTTCAGTGATTATGAGTGTCGTCATGGCCCCAAGCTGCCCGAAACCACCCGGGCTGCCAACGGCGCTGCCTAGGATATCCAGAGGCTTGCTGTGGACGCCGCCTGAAGCGATGCAAGCGGGCCACGGGCGCTAGACGGAAATCTTTCACCCGGCGCCCGCCTTTTACGGACGGAAGCTCGAATTCCCCGCAGCGATGATCCGGTCGATGACGACGACCACTTCATTGTGCAAAGCAGCGCTCGCAGTGCCGCTCTCCGCCCCGCGATGAACGGCGGCTGCATCTTCCAGCACGCCGGCGAGCTCCTTGGCCTTCATGATCTTAAGGTCGCTCAACGCCAGCAGCAGAGATTCGCAGATCGAGAGCGCCGCAACCCCCGCCGCTACACTTTTGATATCTGTGGGGTCGCTCATCGCGTTGTGTCCGGCTGGAGGCGGCAAGGCTCGATGTTGTGTTGTAGCCAACCTAGCTGCTGGGTCACCAAATCAGGCTAATCCATGCTAGCGTCACGATCGAGATGTGCTGGCCATCTGCACGGGTAGGCGAGCAAAACGAAGAACGCCAACGGCCGTGTCCCCAACTCCGGCGGCCGCTTGGTCCTACTGTACCGAACTAGAGCTTGAACCGGAAAGGTAGCAAGCGACATGCAAGTGGGAGCTGACCGGCTCGCGGCGAAGCTGAATTCTTTCGTTCAACTCACCGAGCAAGAGCTGGACTGCCTGACCAGACTGCAATCGCGGCCGTCGAGCGTGAAGGTCGGCCACGCGCTCGTGCAGGAAGGCCAGACCGGACACAAGGCATTCATCCTGCAGGCGGGATGGGCGTGCAGTTTTAAGATCATGCGTGACGGCAGCCGCCAGATCATCGGCTTTCCGATCCCAGGAGACTGCATCGGACTGAGAAGCGTGCTTCTGCGAACGTCGGATCACTCTTTTGCCGCCCTGACCGAGGCCACCGTGAGCGGTGTCGATGCATCGCGGATGATGGCCATCTTCACCGAGTTTCCTCGCCTTGCCGCAGCGATTCTGTGGGCGGCCTCCCGCGAGGAAGCGATGGTGGTGGAGCACCTCGTGAACATCGGCCGCCGCAACGCGCTGGAGCGGACCGCTAATTTCTTCCTGGAACTGGGCGAGCGCTTGCGGCTGGTCGGGATGGCCAGCGACACGGCGTATGCCTGCCCCCTCAATCAGTACGTTCTGGCAGACGCGCTGGGGCTGAGCGCGATCCATGTCAATCGTGTGCTCCGTCAACTGCGCGAGCGTGGGCTGATGACGCTCAAAGGTGGGCAGGTCGTGATCCACGACGTGGCAGCGCTCGAGCGGCTCGGGGGCTTCGAGCAGCAGGACCACATGGACCGCGTGTGAGCGGGCGGGCGCGGGAAGTATCCGCACGATCGCTAACTCAGATCAGTATGGCGACCTCGTTGTCGGCATAGCGTGTGGCTGTGCAAGATTCGCGGATGCCGCCGGCAGAGCCGCCAATGAGAAAGAACAATCGATGAAACTCCCTGACGAACTGCAGCCGGCCCTCTGGGGCGCTTTCTGTGGAGCCGCTGCCGTCGCCATCGTAGGTTTCAGTTGGGGCGGTTGGATCACGAGCGGGGCATCCGATGAACTCGTGAAGCAGAAGGTGTCCAAGGCGGTCGTCGCCGCGCTCGCGCCGATCTGTGTCGAGAATTTCAACCGCGGCAAGGACGCTTCGGCTCAGCTTGTCGAGTTGAAGAAAGCCAAAGCCTGGGAGCAGGGCACCTTCGTCTCGAAGGGCGGTTGGGCTGCGATGCCGGGAACGCCGGTCGTCGATACGGCA
>CAMDMH010000563.1 GCA_945901835.1 Devosia equisanguinis
CGGCTTGTCCCGATGCACCGCCGGCACGGCACACCGCGATCATCCTCGGCAGTACCGAGGTTGCACGCGTCGCGCCGGAGTGAGTCGCCTCGCCGAGACGGCGGGCGAGTTGTGTCGTGATCGCGGCCCAGATCCGCGGACTGCGTTCCGCCAGTCGGTCGAATTCCTCGCGCTTCAATTCGTAGACGAGGCTGTCGCGCTCCGCGATCACCGTCGCCGCCCGCTCGCCCCCCGCGAAGAACGCGATCTCGCCGATCGGATGACCCGCGCCGATTTCCGCAATCGGCTTCGGGTTACCCTCGCGCATCACCTTGAAGCGCCCGGACACCACGACATAGAGGGATCCAGCGAGATCACCTTGCCGGATCAACGCCTGCCCTCTCGCCACCGGCAGCAGATTGAGCGTCCGTTCGATCTCGGCCAGCTCTTCCGCAGGAAGATGCTGGAAAGCCTCGACGACGCTCAAACGTGCCGCAGCTGGCATCATGGATCAACCGCCGGCCGGCTCGATGATGTCCAGTCCGCAATTGCGATCGATCGTCAGAACGAGGCCACGCTTCTCTAGAAACACGTCGTTCGTCTGCGGTGCCTTCTCCCCGCCGCAGGGCTCTGGAATGAACCAGCCCGTTTCTTCCGGCGCTTCCGGGTTCTTCACGTCGATGACGCGCAATCCGCCAGAGAACCACGTGCAGAACATGCGCGTATCCGTCGGATACTCCTGGAACTGATGCATGCCGAAACGGCCCAGGTGCGAGAACGGCGAAGCGCTCTCCGGCACGTGGAACATCGACAGCGCACTGAACTGATAGGTGTCATCCGGCTTCTGCAGATCGAACACCCAAAGCCCCGCGTGCAGCTGGCCGTAGACGTGATCGTGCTCCTCGTCGCAGCCGACCGCGATGTCCCGCCCCCCGACCTTGAACGGCAGCCTTAGAATGGTGTGCGTCGGCTCCGGGAACGGCGGATGGTAGTCGTACGCGCCGATCACCTTCGGCCTGGTGATGTCCTTCACGTCGAGCACGCGAATGCCGGCGTTCCACACCGCAGCCCACAGCTCGTCCTTGTAGCGCAGCGCGTGATGCAAGCGGTTCTTGTAGCCCTTCCACGTCGGCTTTTCGCCGCCCGCCAGATGCTGCCCCGGCATCCACCAGCGCCCGACCTCGGTCGGATTGGTCGGATCCTTCAGATCGTAGATGACCAGGATGTTGCCGACATAGCCTTCCATCTCGGTCGAGATGTAGGCGTAGTTCGCGTCCATGTCGAAGCGATGCACGCCGAAACCGTGCGTCTTCACATACGACAGCAGCCGCGGCTTCGTCTTGTCCGAGACGTCCCAGACCTTGAACCCTCCCTCGGCGTAGGGCCGTTCGAGGAACTCCCGCGCGAGCGGAATCTGATGCGGCTTGATCCGAAGCGCCGTAGCCAGCTCCGCAGCCTTCGGTTTACGCCCCAGCTCCGCCGTCAATCGCGTCTCGGTATCCCGGAGGGTTGCCGCCGCCCGCGTGGCGTGGCGCTCGTTCTGCTCGACATTGGTGATCATGATGTCACCTACGACGCGCACCTTGTGCGTATGCGACCGCTCGTTCTCGAGCGGGATCGTACAAACGACTTTCGGCTTCTTGGGATTGGAAATGTCGATGACGGACGTGCCGTGCGGCGGCTTCATATGCCCGACGAAAGCATAGTCGCCCTCGACGAACACTTGTCCGCCACCCGGCAGATCCAGATGCCCCAGCCGCTTCATGTTTTTCGCGAGCGGTGTCGCCGTACCAGTCCCGCGCGGCGCAGCGGCCTTGACCTTGTCGGCAGCCTTGACGGCGGGCTTAGCCTCCTTTGCCGCCGCCTTCGCCTTCGTCGTTGCCATCACAACTTCCCTCCCCTGACAGGCGCGAAGCGCCTCGCGAGGACGGCGGATCGCAATGTGTCTATGCTTTGCCTCACATTGTGCGGCAGAGACCGGCGCTGTCATGGGGGAAAGCGGGAGCTGGTTACGGCCGGTCTGTCCCCGGATGACGCCGGTGTGGGCACCGCCGAAATTCACATGGGAACCGCTACCTTCAGCTCAAAGACGCCTGATCCTCGATACGCGCCATGTCGTCGTCGGAGAGGCCGAAATGGTGACCGATCTCGTGAATCAGCACGTGCGCGATCAGATCGCCTAGTCGCACCTCGCCCTCGGCCCATTCGTCGAGCAGCGGCCGACGATAGAGGAAAACCATGTCCGGCCCTTGCGGCACGTCGGACACGCTCTTCTTGTCGTTGCTGACGCCTTGATAGAGCCCCGTCAGGTCGAACGGGTCCTGGATGCCCATGCTGTCGAGCACTTCGTCGGTCGCGAAGTCCTCGACGCGAATGACCACATCGGCAGCCGCGCGCCTGAATTCGCCGGGAAGCCGGTTCCAGGCAGCGGTAGCCATGGACTCGAAATCGGCGAGCGACGGCGCTTCGGCATCGCTCCAGTTGACGGAATCGCTCATTTTTTTCGACCTCGTTGTTGATGGCCGATAAACCCGAGGTTGCTGCGATAAGCAAGCGCTTAGGCGGAACTGCCGGGACACCTTTGCAGCTGCCGGCCGCAAGCGCTCGAAATCAATTGCACCTCTGCACCATCCGCCAACCAGTCACGCGGCATCGCTCACGCCCGGCCCTGTCGACGCTGCAGCTGCGATTGGGGTAGCGCATGTAGTCGCAATAATACTGCCGTGCGCCATAGCGGACGAAGCCCGAATAGCCATGCGTCGGCCTCCGGCTCTCCACCACGCGCTCCCGCGGAGGACCGATGAAGATCTGCGCTTCGGCGATACTGACTGGACCGGGCACGAACGCAGCCGCGATGAACCCGCAGCAGACAATCGTCGTTCTCGAACAGGACATAGCGGGGCCTCCACAGGTGAGCCCCAGGCAGATAGTCAGTTCGCCGGCTTGATTCCAGCCGCCTCGACGATCTTGGCGTTGGTCTTGATTTCCTCGCGCAGGAACGCGTCGAACGCTTTCGGATCGAGCAGCATGGGGTCCGCGCCTTGCTTGGCGAGCACCGACTTGACGTTGGCGTCGTCGAAAGCCTTGCGGATCTCTACGTGCAACCGGTCGAGGATCGGCTGCGGCGTCCCGCGCGGCGCGAACACGCCGAGCCAGAACAGGTAGTCGGAGTTCGGATAGCCCGCCTCCAGCGTAGTCGGCACATCGGGCAGATAAGCCGAGCGCTTGAGGCTGGACACCGCGAGCGCGCGCACTTCGTTGCCCTGGATCACCGGTAACGCGGAAGCGAGCGGCGAGAAATAGAAGTCGAGCCGGTTGCCGACCACCTCCCGCAACGCATCCGGCGCCCCGCGGAACGGCACATGGACCGCCTTGAAACCGGCGCTGAGCCCCAACAGTTCCGCGTTCAAGTGCGTCGATGCCCCGACGCCGCCCGAGCCGTAGGTGAGCTTGCCTGCTTCGGCCCGGCCGAAGTCGACCATCTCCTTGATCGTCTTGTAACGCGAAGGATGCGTGACCAGCACGTTCGGGAACTGCGCCAGCGGAATGATCGGCACCAGATCCTTCAGCGTGTCGTACTTGGTA
>CAMDMH010000564.1 GCA_945901835.1 Devosia equisanguinis
CAGACCCTATGTCCGGCAGAATTCGTCCGGCAACGCGGCGGTCTTAGCCTGATCCGCGATCCGTGTCTCGGGCAGCCGTCCCGCAGCGGCGTTAACTAGCGGCCGCCACCCGAAACGAAGCACCGGCGCCATGGCACCGGCTTTGCACCCCCCCTGGCTGCGGGATGCGTTGGGCCGACAGGCTCGAACTTGAAGCCAAGCCCTGACAGCAAGGTAACGGGACATGGCCGGAAGCGTCGAGAAGTGTTTTGGTAAACGGACGGCGGCCCCGATTGGTCGGCAAAGTCCGGCATCGCGCGTTCGTTTTGTTCCCCAGCCAGCCCCCGTGCGCCAGGCAATCTCCGAAGCGCAGCGCCCGGACCGCCTCGCCGGCCTCGATCTCCTGCGCCTGTTGGCAGCCCTCGCCGTCGTGCTGTTCCATTTCGGCTATGCCGGAAATGCCCGCGGTACGATGCAGACGTCGTTTCCCCTCATCGCGGGCCCCGCCCAGTACGGTTTCCTCGGCGTCGATCTGTTCTTTCTGATTTCGGGGTTCGTGATCGCGGCCTCGGCCCATGGCCGGACGTGGCGCGAGTTCGCGCTCTCCCGCGTGATCCGCCTCTACCCCGCCTACGTCGCCTGCATGACCGCGACGGCACTCGTGTTGCTGATGCTCGCCCAGGGATCTCCGGCGGTCTCGGCCAAGTTGTGGCTCGCTAACCTCACCATGGTCGCGCCGGCATTTGGCCAGCCGTTCATGGACGGCGCCTACTGGTCGATCGTGATCGAGATCATCTTCTACGGCTGGGTCGCCATCCTGGTCGCAGCCGGGATCTTCGAGCGTCGCCTGATGACCATCCTGACTATCTGGCTCGCGATAGCCTTCATCAACGAGGCTTTCCTGCAATCCCGCGCGATCCGCCTCGGCCTGTGCACCGAGTACGCCGCCCTATTTGCCAGCGGCATCCTGTTCCAGCGCATCCTGAGTGGCGAGCGGCGCGGCATCGCCTGGCTGCTGCTCGGCTTCGCGTTCGGTTTGGGGGCGATGCACGCCTTCGAGAACGAGCGGATTTTTGCGCGGCTTTATCAGGACACGATCAGTTTCCCCGTCCTCGCCATGCTGCATGTCGGCATCTACGCGCTGTTTCTCGCCGGCGTGACGGCCTCTCGATGGATACCGGCATCCCCTAGCGTCCTTGCTGCGGGCGCACTGACGTACCCGCTCTATCTCGTGCACCAGCAGACCGGCTACCTGCTGATCGACACGCTGGCCCCCTCTACCGGCGCTGCAACGGCGCTGGTTCTCAGCCTGGCCATCCTGATTGCATTCGCCTATGCGGTGTCGACCTGGCTCGAACCTGCCGCTCGCCGCTCCCTCCGCTCTGTTTTGGGAAGGCTCGTTCCAACCGATCGGCCCACCGAGGCCCGGCTTGCCCACAGCCGCTGAGCAACGCAGGCCTTTCAAACCATTTCGGCCCCATTGGCGACAAACCACTCCGTCACCATTTCTCCCGTATGATGGTTGAAGCGGGGGCGCTCATCGACGCCGCCAGGGATCGCAGGGGTTGGCAAAACGTGAACGTCTCGTTCCTCCAGGACCTCCTCAATTCCGTCGCTGAGCAAGGCCGCCAGTACCTTCCCTGGGCCCAGGGCGAGGACGAGGATCTGCTGACGCTGGCGAAAGCCCTCGTCTCGGGCCGGGGAGAAGCCTCCGGCGTCGCCATAGCTCGAGAGATTCTCGACCTCTGGCGCACCCGAAGCGCCGACGACCGCCGCGCCTTCTATCGCTTTCTCGCCGAGGGGTTGGAGCCGGAGCCGAAGGCCGTCAAGGCGATGGCCGAGGCCTATCTAGCCTCTCCCACGCCCCTATCCCTGGCCCGGCTGCAGAACGCCGTGGAAAGCCCCCGGCAGGAGTTCTTCCGCCGCCTCAACCTCGCCCCCGGGGCAACCGCCACCATCGTCGAAATGCGCCGCGATATTCTGCGCGAGCTGCCTTCGATGCCGCAACTCAAGAACATCGACCAGGACCTGCGCCATCTCCTGGTGTCGTGGTTCAACCGCGGCTTCCTCGTTCTTCGTCGCATCGACTGGAACACGCCGGCCGTCGTCCTGGAAAAGATCATCGCCTACGAGGCCGTGCACGAGATAAAGGGTTGGACGGATCTGCGCCGCCGGCTGGAACCTTCGGACCGGCGCTGCTTCGCCTTCTTTCATCCCTCGCTCGTCGACGAGCCGTTGATCTTCGTCGAAGTCGCACTGATGAACGAGATCCCCGACGCCATCGAGCCGGTGCTGGCCGCTCCCCTCAAGCCGGGCAAACCCACTACGCCGACGACGGCCGTGTTCTATTCGATCTCGAATTGCCAGGAGGGGCTCAAGAGCATCTCGTTCGGCCATTTCTTGATCAAGCAGGTCGTCGAAGAGTTGGCGCGCGAGTTGCCGTCACTGACCACCTACGTGACCCTGTCGCCGGTGCCGGGCTTTGCGCGCTGGCTCAATCGGGCGATGAGCGACGGAAAAGCAGCCGAAATCACCCCGCAGGAACGCGCGAGCCTCGCGGGCCTGTCCGACGATGCCTGGATGAATGACCCAGCGCTGGCAGATCGACTCGAGGCCCCGATCCTCACCATGGCCGCGAAGTATCTTCTCTCCGGCAAATCGGACGACGGCCGCCCCGTCGATCCCGTCGCGCGCTTTCATCTGGGTAACGGTGCGCGGCTCGACCGCATCAACTGGCCTGCAGATCGTTCGCCGCGCGGCCTGCGCGAAGCGCATGGCCTGATGGTCAACTATCGCTACGAGATCAAGGAGATCGAGGCCAACCACGAGGCTTTCGCCAACGAGGGCCGCGTCGTCGCATCTCGCCAGGTCCGCAACCTCGTCAAGTCGCCCGACCGGCTCGCCGTGCCCCAGCGCTTACTGGGAGCAGCACTCGAAGGCCCAGTCAGCCTCTCGGGTGCCAAGTCGAAATAAAGCTCAATCGACCTTCGTGAACTCCGCCTCGATGCGGATTTCGACCTGATCTGAAATCAGCGGCAGCCCCCGCTTGATCCCCCATCGGCTTCGATCGATCGTGGTGGTCGCGGAAAAGCCCGACACCCACCGTCCGACATAAGCTGGGTTGCTCGAAGAGAACGGATGCTCGCCGGTAAAATTCCATCGCGTCGTCAGCGTGATGGGCAGCGTCACGCCCATCATTGTCAGCTCTCCGTCGATCTCGCCCGTCCGCTCTCCCGCCGGCTTCACGCCGACGCTCCGGAACCGGATCAGGGGGTGACGCGACGCATCCAAGAAGTCCACCGACCGCAACAGGCGGTCGAGGTCCGCCACGCCCGTCGATATCGCGGCGACCTTGACCGTGATGTCGACCACGCCACGTTCCGGCTCGGTCGGCGAGAACTCGAGCCGTCCCTCGATGTCCTTGAATCGGCCTGATTGGCGCGAAAGCCCGATATGGTCATAGCTGAATGCGATCGTGGTCGTGTTCTTGTCGACCACCCACACGTCTGCGTGCGCGGCTGACGCGGACAACAAAATGGCGAAGGCCGACGCTGCAGACATGACCCAGCCGCGCAT
>CAMDMH010000565.1 GCA_945901835.1 Devosia equisanguinis
ATAGCGCTCGCCCAATTCGACCTGGCCCGTAGCGAAAAGATGCTCGCATGCTCGAGACTCTCTCCTGCGCGCGCCACCGCTGTCCGATCAAAGAAGTCTTCCTTCACAGGTTGCACGCTTGGTCGGTTCGCAATGCTTTGTCAACGAGGACGGACATCGCTCGCGGCGGCTTGCCCCACCGCATCCAATGGATTGTCCGGAGGCTGTGACCTTCGTATCGCAACCTGAACCACGGCGCGCCGGTTCTGGGCAGCGCAGGTGCCATCGTCGCACGTGGCGATCGGGTCGCGCGCGCCGTGGGGCACGACGCGGATACGCGCAGGGGCGACACCTTCCGCGGCAAGCCGGTCGCGAACGGCGATCGCACGGCTGGCGGCGAGCTTTTCCTCGTCAGCACCGGCGTCCGCGTCATCGGCGTGGCCCTCCACGAGAACGTCGAGTTCGGGACGTTGGCGCAGCCACTCGGCTTGCCCCGAGATCACGGCACGGGCGCGGCTGCCGAGTTCGGCGCTGCCGGCGCTGAAGAATACGCGATCGCCAATGCCGTTTCGCAACTCCTCCTGTGGCTTGGCGAAACGAACGACCGTCGTGCGCCAGCCTGACACCTCCGGGCGGGGCGGTGCCGCGCGGGCCGCCGACGGTTGCGGGGCGGTTGCGCGACGGGCAGCGTAGATCGAATCGAGTTCGCGCATCGCATCGCCGACCGAGGGACTGCCGGGATAGCGGGCGATGAGCTGCTCGAGCACCCGCTGCGCAATCTCGGTCCGGCCTTGTGCCAGATCCTGACGGGCCATCGCGAGAAGTCGTGCCGCGGCAATGTGAGTGATGTCAGGCGCGTGATCGGCAGCCGGGTCGATGGTGGGACCGCCGAGCGGCATACGATCGAAAGGTGCTAGCTGGCGATTGCTTGCCCGCGACTGGCCGAAGGCAGGCCATGTCTCGACGGCGCCGAGACCTGCCAAGGCGAGCGCAACGGAGAGGAGATAACCGCGGTGGCGGCGGACAAAACGCGGCACAGCCACGGAGTGGCGCCCGATTGGGGAGGACACGTCACTACTGGCCGGGGAGTGCGGCAAAACGAGGACGCCCGAAGCGAAAACCGGCGGACAGCACTCCGCACTCCAGCGCAACCGACATTCGGAATAGCCGGCTGTTCTGATCGTGCGAGAGTTGCCGTCTCGCCGGTGACTGGCCAGACCGGAAGGGCGCTTCGTACTGGCCGGTGTTCGATTTCGATAGTGTGTGGCCGCCTACTCGGCCGCCATGGCGGTCTGCTGCGGCTCGTCGGCCAGCATGCCGAGGGCGTGCAGATAGGTTTCGAGAACCGCCTGCTGCTCGTCGCGATCGGTCTTGCTCTGCTTGCGCAGGCGGATCACCTGACGGAGGATCTTGACGTCGAAGCCCATGGCCTTGGCTTCCAGGAACTTGTCCCTAACGTCCTCGGCAAGCCCCTTCTTCTCTTCCTCGAGCCGCTCGATCTGTTCGATGAGCTGGCGAAGCTGCTGCTGCGTCGAGTTTTGAAGTGTGGTCATTGGATGCTATTCTCCCGCTACTTGAAGCTGTCTCACGGGGAGAGATAACGCACTCCGAAACTTGACGAACGGAACAACAGATCGTGTGACAGCCAGCCGTTACTGTTAAGCGGCTGGATGACCATCAAGCTAGTTTGGGAGCGTGGCGGGAGCAAGGAAGCGGTGTGGCGGAGTTCAGAGTTATCCCCGTTACCCACCGATCGACAAATGCCTATCACTTCAAGTCCGAGCGCGTGCAATTGCGCCACTCCCTTCGGCCGTCCTGGACAAGGGCGGCCGCACGGCCATCGCTTCCTCTGCCGGCGCTTCGGCCAAAGGCCAGAACTTCTCCAGCGCGGGGCCATCCAGCGTCCGACGATCGCGAAACATGAAACACCGGATCTCGTGCAGCCAGACACGGCGGCCGATCCGGGAATACCAGCGCATCCCCCGGCGTGAACGTCTGTCGGGTTGGAGATACGTACGCCAAAGCGCCTTCGGGCGGGCCTGAACCGCAACTTCCAACAGCTTGATCCACAGGAATGTGCGCCACGCCGGCACGTTCGGGTTGGCGAGCACCTGATGCTTGTAGTCCCAACGGCGCTGGTCGAGCTGGATAACGCGGCGCTGGCGTGAGGCCGTGAAGAACGGGGTCCAGGCGTGCGGCGTCGCGTAGAGCGTGATGATCTGATCGGGATCGTAGGCGATGAGCTGGCGGAACGCGCGCCAGTAGTCGGTCTCGCGCTCGTCGTCGAAGCCGACCACATACGATGCAAGCGAGAGAATGCCGTGCCGGCGCAGCAGGCGGATCGCCTCTCGGTCGGTTCTGGTCGCGCCGCCCTTGCGCACCTTCTGCAAGGTCAGCTCGTCGGTGTGCTCCATGCCGACGAGAAGCCGCGCGAAACCGGCTTTCCGATAGAGAATGGAGAATGTCGGCGTCGCGCACGATGTCGTCGGCCCGGATGGTCGCGATGATCGTCAGGTCGAGGTTCTCGGCGATGATCGCCTCGAGCAGGGCCTTCCAGATCTTCTTCGACGTCGTCGGGTTCTCGTCGGCGAAGTTCACGAGCTTCACACCGTGATCGCGATGGAGACGCGCGAGTTCCTTGGCGAACAGCCGGGGATCGCGATGCCGCCAGCGGGTCCAGAACCCGCGTTGCCCACAATACGTGCAGCGGTGCGGACACCCTCGGGAGAACTGCACGACCACGCCGCGCAGTCCGCCGTAGTAAGAATATCGCCTGTGATCGATCAGCTCCCAGCCGACGCGATAATCGTCGAGCCGCGAGATCATTCTCGCAGGCGGGGTCGCGAACGCGGCGCCGTCTTTCAGGAACGCCAGCCCCGGAATCCGGTCGAGAGGCGCGCGCTGTTCGATAGCCGCGACCAGTTCCGCCATCGTCGCCTCGCCTTCACCGCGCACGATGATGTCGATCGCAGGCGCTTCTTCGAGGATGGACTGCCAGTGATAGGTAGGAAATACGCCGCCATAGACGATGCGCGCGTCCGGCAGGGTGCGGCGGATCTCGACCGCCAGGGCGACGACGACAGGATGAGCCGACGTCGAGCCGTTGTGACCGAGAAGCACGATTTCGGGGGCATGAGCTCGCGTCCGCGCCACGATGTCGGCGATGGCTAGATCGTCGATATCCGCATCGAGCAACGTAACGTCTTGGCCGGCGTCCAGAAGCGGCCCGGCGATGCTGAGCAACCCCAGCGGCGGCAGGATTTCGCCCGGCATCCGTGAACCGATGGACTGGTGCGGTGGATTGACAATGAGGATACGCATGACGCCCCGGCTGTTTGCTATGACGGCCAGGTTGCCGTGCCTCGATGGACGAAGCTGCCGCCAATGACCGGAAATTTCCGCAATCCAGCCAGTTCGCCCGCCTTGCCGGACGGCAAGCGAAGCAGATAAGTGATGACGCGTGCGGTTTTGTGCGGGCGCCGTCGCGGGAGGTTTCGATGTCCAATTCGCGGCAGGCAGGCACAGCGACGGCAGACGCCGGCCAGAGCCGAGTCGCAGCACGTGTCCTCGAAGAG
>CAMDMH010000566.1 GCA_945901835.1 Devosia equisanguinis
TCCCTCCCCGGAAAATTCCGGGGAAGGATGCCTTGGGCCACTTCAAATCGACACCACGCCCAGACAGTTCACCAACCCTTATAAATCGGGCGCATCCACGCTATGCTTGCCGCCGTCAACCGGAAACTAGTGGGACACACACAATTTCCTCGAATGTGGTGTGAACATCGCTCCCACCGGTAGTTGGAAATCGTGTGTGTCCCCATTTTCGCTGTTACGGATGCACGTCTTCGGTGAACCAGTCGGTGGGGAGGTTGTGGCCGAGGCCTTGCTCGACGGCCTTCTTGTGGACGACGGCGCCGGCAACCGCGAACTGGTAGCCCAGGCCGATGTTGTTGACGAAGGCGGTCACGTCCTCCGGCTTATCGCGGCCCTTCTGCTTGCCGGAGACGAGGTCGGTGATGTCGGGCAGTTTCGCGAAGTCGATGCCCTCCTGCTCCGCCCAGGTCTTCTTCAACTCGGTTTCGGCGGCGTCGACACCCTTTTCGACGAAGCTCAGCGGCTGGCCCTCGTGGACGTGGACGGCGACGCGGTCGCAACGTTTCAAGGTGGCGTTGTCGAGCTCGGCGGGTTTGATCGACGAGAGGTGTACGCCGGGCTCGATCCAGTGCGAGGCGTAGACGGGATCGATCGAACTCGTGGCGCAAAGCACGATGTGTGCGCCCTTCACGCAGCTTTCCGCATCGGGCATCGGCTCGACCGCCCGGCCGAGCTGCTCGGACATTTCGGCGGCGAATTTCGTGCGGCGCTCGGTGGATGGGCTCCAGCATCGGATTCGCTCGATGGGGCGCGCGGCGCAGGCGGCGATGAGCTGGGTGCCGGCCTGCCAGCCGGTGCCGATGATGGCGAGGTCGGAGGCGTCGGCGCGGGCCATTTGCTTGATGCCGATGCCGTTGGCGGAAGCGACGCGGATACGCTGCATCACGCCGTCGGGCATGATCGCGAGCGGCTCGCCGGTGTCGGTCGAGAAAAGGAGAACGAGGCCGACCCAGCGGCCGTCGGCGGCGGGTATCTTCTTGCGGCGCTGGGTGTTGCCGACCTTGGGCCAGGAGATCACGTCGGAGTTGATGCGGACCGCGCCGACGCCCAGACTCGGCACGATGCCGTCCATGCTCTTGAGGCCATAGACGGCATCTTTCATCGTGCGATGAGCGACGATCGAATCCGAGCGCGTCCGGCTGACGCCTCTGCCCTGCGCGAGTTCGCGGTAGGCCGGCTCCATCGCGGCCATGCAGTCCTCGACGGTGAGCAGGCGGCCAACGTCGTCGTTCGACAGAATCAGCGTCATCGGTTTCCTCCGGGTGTTCCTCGCCGCCACTATCGCGCGCGGCGGGCGGGAGGCAAAGGCGTTAACGACTTGTTAACCGTGACCGCGGGATGGTCGATGACGATTTGCGAATGCGGGGTTGTCTCGATGCTGGATACATTCGACGACACGTTCGATGGTGCCGCGCCGGAGCTCGATGCGGGCGAGGTCGCCGATGTCGTGCGGCGATGGCTCGATCATATCGTGCTCGATCGCGGGCACGCGGAGCTGACGCGCGAAGCCTATGCACGGGATCTAGCGCACTTCGTCGGCTATCTGACGCGGCATCTGGGACGTGTGCCCGCGCTTTCAGATCTGTCGCGGCTGGATGCCAAGTCGTTTCGCGGTTTCATGGCGAGCCGGCGGGCGTCGGGGGCTTCGAGCCGGACGCTGGCGCGGACGATGTCGGCGCTGCGCACGTTCTTCCGTTGGCTCGAGGCGGACGAGATCCTCCGCAATCGCGCGATCCTCGCCGTCACGCTACCGAAGGTCGGGCACAGCGTGCCGAAACCTCTCACGGTGGAGAAGGCGCGCGCGGTCGTGGATGGCGGCATGGCGGCCGATCTCGATTGGGTGACGGCGCGCGACGTGGCAGTGCTGCTGCTGCTCTACGGTTCGGGCCTGCGCATCTCGGAAGCGCTGGGCATCAAAGCGAAGGATACGCCGACGGCCGATCGCGACGTGCTGCGCATCGTCGGCAAAGGCGGCAAGGAGCGCGTGGTGCCGGTTTTGCCGGTGACGGTTGCGGCGGTCGCGCGGTATCGCGAGATGCTGCCCTACACGCTCGAGCCGAACGGGCCTTTGTTCCTCGGCGCGAAGGGCGGTCCGTTGTCGCCGCGTCTCATTCAGCTCGCGATGGTGAGGGCGCGCGAAGAGCTTTCGCTGCCGGATACGGCGACGCCGCACGCACTGCGGCATTCGTTCGCGACGCATCTGCTGTCGACGGGCGCGGACCTGCGGCAGATTCAGGAACTGCTCGGCCATGCGTCACTGTCGACGACGCAGATCTATACGGAAGTCGATCGCGAGCGATTGCTGAAAGTCTACGACGCGGCGCATCCGCGGGCGTGACCCGTTCAGATCGAGCGGCCGATTTCGAGGAAGCGGTCCTGGCGCTGACGGCGGATTTCCTCGGGCGTCTTGCCGTCGAGTTCGCCGAGCGCCTTGGCGATGCCGTCGCCGATGTTCTTGGCTGCCTTTTCGGGATCGCGGTGTGCACCGCCCATCGGCTCGGGCACGATGCCGTCGATCACTTTGAGCTGCAGCAGGTCTTGCGCCGTGATCTTCATGTTGGTGGCGGCCTCGACGTTGCGCGTCGCGTCCTTCCACAGGATCGAGGCGGCGGCTTCGGGCGATGCCACGGTGTAGATCGCATGCTCGAGCATCAGGATCTTGTTGGCTGTCGCGATGGCGACGGCGCCGCCCGATCCACCCTCGCCGATCACAACCGATATCAGGGGCACGCCGAGGGCGAGGCAGCGGTCGGTCGAGCGGGCGATGGCCTCGGCCTGGCCGCGCTCCTCCGCGTCGATGCCCGGGTAGGCGCCGGCGGTATCGACCAGCGTGATCACCGGCATGTTGAACCGGTCGGCGAGGTCCATCAGGCGGACGGCCTTACGGTAGCCCTCGGGCTTCGCCATGCCGAAGTTGTGCTTCAGGCGCGTCTCGGTGTCGGAGCCTTTCTCGTGGCCGAGGACGACGACGGAGCGGCCGCGGAACGAGCCCATGCCGCCCATGATCGCAGCATCCTCGCCGAAATAGCGGTCGCCCGACATGGGGGTGAAGTCCTCGATGAAGGCTGCCACATAGTCTGCGGTGTGCGGGCGATTGGGATGGCGCGCGACCTGCGTTTTCTGCCACGGCGTCAGCTTGGCGTAGGTGCCGACCATCAGCTGCTGCGCCTTCTGCTGCAGGCGCGTGATCTCGTCCGTGATGGGGACGGAGCTTTCGCTGTCGGACAGCATTCGCAGTTCCGCGACCTTGCTTTCCAGCTCGGCGATCGGCTTCTCGAAATCGAGGTAGGTTCGCATTCCAGACCGGCTTTCGGTGGAGGGTCTGCCGGGCAGAATGGGCCTTGCCCGGCTGGGGCGCCCCTAGCCCGCGTTTCTCACCCTATGCCACGGTGCAGTGCGAGACGCAAACTCGAGGCGTATGAATCGTAGTCGTCCGACGTTCGGTCAACCACCATCGTTGCCGCCGTTTTGGGCGGAGCGTACAGGCGCTTTGCTGATCCTCTTTCGTT
>CAMDMH010000567.1 GCA_945901835.1 Devosia equisanguinis
TGATTTCGAGGCCGAGGGCGAAGCCCTCGCCCCAGGCGCGGGCGGCGTCGATCGAGCCGGGGTCGCCAGGAAGCAGAGGCTCGTGCGGTGCGTTGGCGTCGCGGCGGACGGCGATAGCAGCCTGCATGCGTGAGAGCAGGTCGAGCACATGAGCGCGCTGGACGTCATCGGCCCACTTGGGTTCGTGCGCTCCTGGTTCGTGCGCAGATGAGCCGTCGCCCCAGATCACGGGCAGCATACGGTCCAACGGAGCGTCTGCGGGGCCGATCACCACGGCCGTCAGCAAGCCGTCGATCATCACCAGCGGCATGGCCGTGGGATCGACCTGCCGGCTGACGAGGAAACGCGCGAGCCAGAACTCTTCGTCCGGGGCGAGCCGCACATTTGCCGCGGGATCGGCTGCCGCTCGGGGTGGTGCTGCTGCTGCCGCTTCGTGCAGGAGTTGTTCTTCGAGGGCGGCACGCTTGGTGAGCCAGTTCAAGGCTTCGACGGGATCGTTGATGGCTCGGATGTCGGCGGAATCCAGAACGCGCGGGGCGTGAGGATCGGTTGCGTGACGTTGCAGGGTTTCGATCCACGATGCCCTGGATTCGGCGGAGATATGCGCGAATGCCGGCTTCTGCCAGGCTCTTTCCACGGCTGGTTTCAGTTCCGCGAAGTCGAGGTTGGCGATCGTCGTCTCCCAACTCCACCACAACGTGCTGCTTTCGTCGGCGAGGCCTTCGGCTTCGAAGCGTTCGAGGAACGCACAAGTCGTCTCTCGGGGAATGCGCCCGTCCAACGTCAGGCGTGCGAGGACGTCGAACAGCGCCCACTTCGCTTCGTCCGCCATGTCGGCGTGCTCGATGAGACGGAACAGCGCGTCGGCGTCGCCGTCCCAGACGCTCAGCATGAGACGGGCGAGACTTCTCGGTGTGTGTTCCGCGAAGAGATCTGAGAGTTCCTCTCCCGGTGTGCGTGCCAGTTCGACGAGGCGCGGCCATAGCTCGGGATGTCGCGCTGCCGCCAGCACGTGAAGACCGTAGAACAAGATGTTCTCGTCTTCGGGCAGGAGGCAGACGCCACGGCAGAAGCGGGCCAGCTGCTCATAGACGGTAGGGGCCAGTCCATTGGCGTGCGCGACGGCGGCCGTGAGAGCGTCGTCGGGCGGTAACGCAGACGTGCGCAGTGCGTGGGTGACGTCTTCGAGTGTCATTTCTGATTGTGTCATGCTTTTCGTTTAGCGCAGCTTTCGGCGCCAGCCCAGCTCTGCTGTTCGCGTGCCGCAGATTGACCCGGCGGGCCGGCAGCGCCTACATCCTTGACAACACCGACGCCAATCGCCGACGGGAGGCCCATCGCTCATGCCGAAGACCTTGTTCGACAAGATCTGGGACACGCATTATGTGGCGACGCGGCCGGACGGGCGCGATCTCGTCTACATCGACCGGCATGTGCTGCACGAGCTGCACGCGCCGCACGCGTTCGAAAAGCTCGCTAAGACCGGGCGCGGCGTGCGGCGCTCCGATCTCACGTTCTCGATGCAGGATCACACGGTTTCGACGAAGCCGGGCCGAACGGATACGACGTTCGCGGCTGGCGCTGCGTTTCTGCGTGCGATGCGCGAGGGGAGCGCAAAGCACGGCATTCGGGTGTTCGATCTGGGCGATCCCGAGCAGGGCATCAGCCACGTCGTCGCGCCGGAGTTGGGCATGGTGCTGCCGGGGGCGACGCATGCGGTGCCGGACAGTCACGCGTGTACGGTCGGTGGGCTCGGCGCGCTCGCCTTCGGCTGCGGGACGACGGAGCTGGAGCATATCCTCGCGACGCAGGTGATCGCGATCAAACGGCCCAAACGGCTGCGCATCACGCTCGACGGCAAGCTCGGTCCGCATGCTGCGGCGAAGGACGTTGCGCTTCGGATTCTGGCGGAGATTGGCGTTGCCGGTGGGCGCGGCTATGCGATCGAGTTCGCGGGCTCGACGATCCGGTCGATGTCGATCGAAGGGCGGCTGACGTTGTGCAACCTGACGATCGAGATGGGATCGCGGTCGGGGTTCGTCGCGCCGGACGCTGCGACCTATCAGTGGATCGCGGGGCGTCCTTTCACTCCGGAAGGGGCCGCATGGGATGCGGCCATGGCCTATTGGCGCCCGATGCACACCGACGACGGCGCGGCGTTCGACAAGGAGATCGCGATCGATTGCGCCGGACTCGAGCCGCAGATCACGTGGGGCACAGACCCCGCGCAGGTGCTGCCGATCACGGGGCGCGTGCCCGATCCGGCATCTATCGCCGATCCCGACAAGCGCGCGGCGATGGAGCGTGCGATCGCGTACATGGGTTTGAAGCCGGGGGCATCGATGATCGGCGAGCCGGTGGGCCGGGTATTCATCGGATCGTGCACCAACGCGCGGCTGCCCGATCTCGAAGAGGCCGCGGCAATCGTGAAGGGCCGCAAGGTGGCCGAGGGCATGACCGCCTGGGTCGTGCCGGGTTCATCACGCGTCAAGCGGGATGCGGAAGCCAAGGGGCTCGACAGCATCTTCAAGGACGCCGGCATCACGTGGGGCGAGCCTGCGTGCTCGATGTGTGCGGGCTCGAACGGCGACAACGGCGAGCCGGGACAGCGCATCCTGTCGACGACGAACCGCAATTTCGAGAACCGCCAGGGGCGCGCCGTGCGCACGCATCTCGTGGGGCCAGCGCTCGCAGCGGCTGCCGCGGTGACGGGGAAGATCACGGATCCGCGGACGCTGGTGTGAAATCCGTAGTCGGAGAGCCGTAGGTTGGGTCAAGCGCAGCGCGACCCAACGTGTCGAAGAGGGGCAACATGCGTCGTTGTGCGGTGGCTTTAGTCTTCGTCTTTTTGGCGGGTTTGCTGCCGCGAGAAGCCATGTCGCAAAAGACGATCGAGGCATGCGACCGCGAGATTCGAGTCACGAATCCCGTGATACTTGAGACGCCGCGAGGGGTCGCTTCCGGGCGTGTGTGTTTCGACGACGGCAATTCGCTGACTATCGGCCCACCTGGCTACGGTTCGAAGCATTCGATGCCCCGAACGTCGGGCGTAATTGCTTGAAGCAGTTCGATGCGCTCTGCACACGTTGCCAGCGCAGTGCTGCCGGAATCGAAGCATTGCCGCGGTTGGCCGCGCTTTTGGAAGGCGGCGCGGAATGCAAGGCAACTAAAGTCGACAATAGGAACCGTTGGCTGGCGGATTGTAAACTTCCCGAAGGGCGCAATCTGGCACGGGAGATGATTTTTGAGAGGTTCGCGTGTGCGACGAAGAATGGGACGGAGTTTCGAGCCCTTGAACTCGAGGCGAGAAAATCCAATCGAGGGCTGTGGTCGCATGAGTGGGCCGATAAATTGACCGACTTTCCATCCAGCCTGTGTATCGTCAGCAACCGGCACTTCAAGCGTCACTTGCAGTACATCAAGTCGAAGCACGCAACCAAAAGTGTGCATGCGCAAGAGAGAGAGGCCCAATGATCCCTTTCACCTCGATCAGCGGTCCCGTCGTTCCGGGTCTGGAAGACGACCTGAATACGGATCCGATCGCGC
>CAMDMH010000568.1 GCA_945901835.1 Devosia equisanguinis
GACGATTTCGGCGCGCCCTTACCGAGCCGACTTCAGCGCTTCGTTGGCCTTAGCCTCTGCTTCGGCGTACTTGGCCTTGGCGAAGGCGGACCACTGACCTTCGACCTCGGCCTGACGCGCGCCCTTTTCTTTACCACCGGTGAAGGCACCGGTCAGCTCGGGGCTAGCTGCCTGCTGGTCGGTCACGGGCATCGCAGCGATGGCGGCGCGCGCTTCGGCGACGAGCTTGCGGCCTTCCGCGTTGTCCTTCTTGGCGAGGGCCGCCTCTGCATCGTGGATCGCCTTGGTCGCCTTCTTCAGGGCGGCATGCTGGAAGGTGATGAGCTGGTCATAGAGCGCGGCGACGACCGAGTTGCGCTTCTCGGACACAGTGGCGTCGAACTTCACCTTCGCGCCCAGTGAGGTGTCCTTGAATGGATTGGGATACCCGGCCGGGGCCTTGGCGTAGATCGCGGGGTTCACCGGCAGGCGGCGGATCGTCGGCTCGAGCAGCACGGTCTGGCCGCGCTCCGACAACAGGAACTCGACGAAGGCCTTCGCGGCGGCGGCGTTCGGTGCGTTGGTGACGATCCCGACATTGGCCGGCACGATCGTGGTCACGGTGGGATAGGCGAACTTCACGGGAAAGCCCGCGGCCTGCGCTGAAAATGCGAAGAAGTCGATGACGATCCCGATGCCGAACTGGCCGGAATTCACGCCCTCTGGCACGCCGAACGAACGATCCGTCACCGTCTGATGATTGCCGGCCATCGCCTTGGTCGTCGCCCAACCCTTCTCCCAGCCCTCACCCTGCAGGATCGTTTCGATCGTGAGATGGGTGGTGCCCGAGCGTGATGGCGCCGATATCGCGGTGTGGTCGTAGTAGACGGCCTTTGCGAGATCCGACCATTCCTTGGGTTCGGGCAGGTTCTTCGCCTTCATGTAGCGCTCGTTCCACATGATGCCGTAGCCCGACGCCGCGAAGCCGAAGTAATGGCCCTGCGGATCGTTGATCGGGTAACTGCCGATCTTGTCGGGTATGCCCGTCACGGTGGGCTTGTAGGTCTGCAGCAGCTTGCGCTGCTTCAGCACCTCGAAGGCATCGGGGGCGGAGGCCCAGAACAGATCGACCTGGTTGTTGGCCTTGGTCTCTTCGAGTTGGCGCACGCCGGCCACCGTGTTCCGGTTCTGCACTTCGAGCTGCGTACCGGGATTGGCGGCCTCGAATGCCTTCTTGAAGGGGTCCGTCACGTCCTTGGAGAACGACGTGATGACCGTGACCTTTCCGCTGACCTTTTCGGTCTGTGCCTGCGCCGCTGCAGGTCCTACCCCGGCGGCGGCAGCTGTCAGAACAATGCTCAGAAACCAAGCCTTCATGACGTTCCTCCCTCGGGCAGATAACCCGCTGCGTAGCGGTTCAGACTAACATAATAATGACGGGCTTCGGCGGCCGCGACAACGCGACGAATTATGGGGTTTGTCGCAGGGTGGCAACCGCGCAGATGATTGGGCTCGCCGGATCAGCCGCGGCGTGCCTCACCAGCCGCAGCCGTGATCCGACTGCCATCCGCCGTAAAAGCCAGCCCCGACGACCAGCCCGTCGCCCGTAACGCGCGCGGCGATCTCGTTGCCCCTGCGGTCGATGACGACGATGCGCTGCAGTTGGCCGGGAAGGCGCTCGAGCACACGCGCGCGCTCGTTTGTGAAGCAGCCGGCGTCTGCGTATCGCGGCTCGATCACGAAAGCACCGGCCATGTCGATGTAGCCCCACAGTTCGCCGCGACGCGCCGGTATCAGTCCGTTCGTGTAGCCGACCCGTTCCGTTCCGCGAAGTTCGTCGTGGTTGGGCGCGATTAACCAGCGGCCGAGGCCGTCGAGCACGCCCGCCTTGCCGCCGAGGACCGCGATCGCGGACACGCGCGATCCACCATCGGAGATCGGCTGTGTGCGGTCAGCCGATTGCCCACCGACGCGACCGAGACCGTTCACACTCGCGTAAGGCCTATGGCCGGGCTTCATGGCCCCACGCAGATGGGCTGCGGCTCAATCAGCCATCGGCCCTCGCCGTCGATCAGGCCCCACTTGTCGCCTTCGCTGCGCCAATAGGTGCTGTTGGCCAAGTCGAAGGGCGCGATCGGCGCCGGCCCGAGCGGCACAGTGTAGGCGCCAGTGCGATCGACGATGCCGTAATGACCGTTGTCGCTGACGCAACTGCGCCCGTGACCGTCGAAATAGCAGGCATGCTTGAACGTCGGCGGGATCAACACCTGGCCGTCCTCGGCCTTGAGGCCCCAGCGATATCCGTCAGGAAGCTTCGCGTCGGGCGGAACGAACCAGTACGGGCCGTCGAACGTTTGCTCGAAGTAGCGCTCACGAGTGGCTATGATAAAAGTGCCGGAGCGATCGATGACGCCGATGCCGCTGCCGTTTTTGCTGCCTGGCTTCGCAGCGAAGGCTCGACCGTTGCGGAACCCCCGAGGAAGACTGTTCTGAAAGCCAAGCTGCAATGGTATGACGAGCTGGCCGTCGGGGCCGATGAATCCCGTCGCCGTCAGACGGTTGGTGACCATCTCCGCGAGCCCTTCAGACAGCGGACTGATGCCGAAGTAGCTGCGGTCCGTGAGATTGGCCCCCTCGGCTGACTTCACCCACTCCTGGATGTTTCCTGGCTCATACTCTTGCACGATTACCGTATCCGGGCCGAACCAGCGCTGCGGCGTACCCGTCACGCCACCGACCGTGCGGCCCTGTCGATCTCGAACGATGATCGGTTGGAGACTGCGGCGCGGGAAGTCCCACAGCAAGCCGGCACGGCGCTCCTCCGGATAGATGTCCTCGATTTGACGGCAGTCCGACGAACTGTCGTGCGTCCAGATGCGGCTTGTCGAGACTGGGCGCGCCCAGCAGTGCTCGGGCGGCAGCACCCAGGCGCCGGTCTGGTCGATCACGCCGCGCCGGCCAGCGGCCCCGGGCATCACCTCGGCCAGCCCGTGTCGGAACCGTGAGACGGAACGATAGCGCGGCGGAATGACATAAGTACCCGCCGGGTCGATGAAGCCCCAGCGGCCCGCGACGGCGACGGCTGCGACCCCGTCTTGGAAGGCGTCGGCCCAATCGAACCGGCCTTCTATCACGGTCGCCCCGTCCGGCGACTTGTAACCGCACAAGCCTTTCGGGAAGAGGCATGAGGGCACAAGATCGGGCCGTGCTGGGGCATGCTCGATCGCGCCGCCCCCTTGAGGCCAGAGCCCATAAATCACGTTGGCTCGCGCCGTGCCGCAGAGCAGGCACGCAAGCAGGAATGCGGCAGCGACCACCGGCCTTGGCATGGCACTCTAGGACATTCGACGACGGGGACTTCGTACCCGACAGAATGAGGCTGCGCTGCTACCACCGCTTTAATAGAGCGCGGCTGGCTGCGGACAGGGTTACCCGATCCTCACCCCGTGCGCCCAGAACGAGCTAGGCCGGACGCTTCCTGCTTGTGCCGGTGCGCCCACGGCCATATCACGGCGATGCTGGCGACCAAATTTCTCCGGCCGCCGAGATAGAGAGGGCCTCCC
>CAMDMH010000569.1 GCA_945901835.1 Devosia equisanguinis
CTTGCTCGGCTGGCCGCTGGAGTGGACGGAGATCATCATCATCTTCCTCCCGATCTTCTTGCCGTTGGTCGACAAGTTCGCCGTAGACCCGATCTTCTTCGGCGTGCTGGTCGCCCTCAACCTGCAGACCTCGTTCCTGTCACCGCCGGTTGCGATGGCGCCATTCTATCTGAAGGGCGTCGCGCCCAAGCACGTGACGATCGACGAGATATTCCAGGGCGTCTATCCGTTCTTGTTCATCGTGCTGTTCATGATGGTGCTGTTCTACATGTTCCCGCAGATCGGCCTGTGGCTGCCGGAATATCTCTACGGCAAGAGTTCGCGCTGAACGCACCGCCATCGACAGAGGCCGCGGAGCGATCCGCGGCCTTATCGTTTTCGGAGGGTGCAACAGGGTGGCGCTTGCTTCGATCCTGCAGCGATCCCCGTTGCAACCGCGCCATGCGGTGTTACGCTCGGTCGCTTGCAGATGCAGAGGAGCATTCCCTATGCCCGTCGCACCCAATCGCACGATCGCGCTGGCCGCAGCTCTAGCCTTCTGGATTGGGCCGGCGTCGGCTCAGTCGCCCGCCGCGCCGCCCGACGACTTCTACAAGGGCAAGACGGTGCAGATGCTCATCGGCTTCCAGGCCGGCACCGGCTACGACACCTACGCCCGCACACTCGCGCGACACCTCGGACGGCATCTGCCGGGCAATCCCACCATCGTTCCTCAGAACATGACGGGCGCCGGCAGCCTGGTCGCGGCGAACCACCTCTACAATCTCGCCCCGAAGGACGGCACCGTCATCGGCATCTTCAACCGGTCGACGATCCTCGACCCGTTGTTCGCCTCGCCTGAAGCCAAGTTCGACGCGCAGAAATATCTCTGGATCGGCAGCATGGGCCCGGAGGTCAGCGTCTGCATCTCCCGGGCGAAGTCGCCTTTCAAGACGTGGCAGGACCTGCTCGACCGCGAGTTCATCGCCGCGGCCACGTCCTTTTCCGCCGACACCGGCGTCTACCCGACGCTCTTCAATACGGTGCTCGGCACCCGCAGGAAGGTGATTACGGGGTATCGCGGCGGCCCGGAGATGAGCCAGGCAAACGATAGCGGCGAGGCGCACGGCCGCTGCGGCTGGTCGTGGACCGCGGTGAAGAGCACCAAGCCCGATTGGCTCACGAACAAGTCGATCCACATCCTGCTTCAGGCGGGCCTCAAAAAATCCGCGGATTTGCCCAATGTGCCGCTGGTCACGGAGATCGCGAAAACGGAAAGGCAGCGCCAGATCCTCACGCTCGCGTTCGGGCCGCAGGAGATCGCGTGGCCGTTCGTCGGCCCGCCCGGGCTCGCCCCCGCGCGCCAGGCGATGCTGCGCAAAGCCTTCGACGACGCCCTGCGCGATCCGGACCTTTTGGCCGACGGCCGCAAGCTCAGCCTCGACATCGATCCGACACCCGGCGCCGAGGTCGAGCGCATAGTGAACGCGCTCTACGCCTCGCCGACCGATATCGTGAGCGAGGTCCGCGCCATCATGCGGCCGGCGCAGAAGTAGCGCCGTGCCTTCTCGACCCACCGTTTCGGGCAAAGGCCGGTCTTGCCAGCTCCGATGTCGGCGCGCATCTGAGACCTGCCAGGCGCATTAGACTTGAGCGCAGCCTCTGTGCCAGACTTCGCTCCACAAAAGATCGATGACAGGAGAGAACGCGATGGAGCCGATCGAGGGCATGAACTTCGAGCTGCCGGAAGAACTCGTGCAGATGCGCGATACGCTGCGCCGGTTCGTCGACCGCGAAATGATCCCGATCGAGCGGCAGGTGCGCTCGACCTACAAGACCGATCCCAAGCCGATCGCTTTGCTCACCGAGAAGGCCAAGGCACTCGGTCTCGAGGGCTTCGATGTTCCCGTCGAGCACGGGGGGATGGGGCTGGGTCTGCTTGCGAAGACGATCGTGTGGTCAGAGCTCGCGCGCTCGATCGCGCTGCCCTCCCGCGGTGGCGCGATCCTCGGTCCCAACATCAGCCCCATCCTCTATGCGCTCAACCCGGCGCAGCAGGAGAAGTACCTGAAGCCCACACTTGCGGGCAAATACCGCTGGTGCTTCATGCAGACCGAGCCGGACGCCGGCGCCGATCCCTCGTCGATGCGCACACGGGCCGTCCGCGAGGGCGACCACTATGTCATCAACGGCAACAAGCGCTTCATCTCGTTTGCGGGCGATTCCGACTACGCCCAGGTCATCGCTCTCACCGATCCCGAGAAGAAGGCGCGCGGCGGCATATCGGCCTTCATCGTGCCGATCAAGACGCCGGGACTGAAGCTCGTGCGCCAGCAGGAGCTGATGGTCGACGACAGGCCATGGGAAGTGACCTTCGACAACGTCAAGGTCCCCGTGGCCGATCGGATCGGCGAGGAAGGCGAAGGCTTCAAGCATGCCCAGCACTGGCTCAACACGGGCCGCATCCGTCACGGCGCGCGATCGATGGGCGTGATGATGCGTTGCCTCGAACTCGCAGCCACCTACGCCAAGCAGCGCGTGACGTTCGGCCGGCCGCTCGCCGACCGGCAGTCGATCCAGTGGATGCTCGCCGAGATGTATACGGACCTGCATCAGCTCCGGCTGATGGTGCATCACGCAGCCTGGAAATACGACCGCGGCGAGGACATTCGCAACGAAGCTTTCATGTGCAAGAACTTCGGGAACGTGCAGTCGTTCATCGCGGCGGACAAGTGCATGCAGATCCACGGCGGCATCGGCATGTCGACCGACCTGCCGATCGAGACACTGTGGCGCGATCAGCGCAGCATGCAGATCACCGAAGGGCCGACAGAGGTTCTCAAGATGACGCTCGCGCGGCACGTCCTGAAAGAATACGGCGGCTGAGCATTCGGGGGCAGACCTGCAGGGATTGCCCCCGGTAACGCTCACGCAGCCGAATGCCTGAACACACCGACCTTCACGTTGTCGACGATGTCGCGGCCACCGGCTTCCTCGACGATGATCCGCAACGCTTTGTGCTGGGCTTCGCTGGCAACGAAGCCGGACATCACGGCCTTGCCGTCCTGAACCATGACAGACAGATAAGTCTGGTTCAGCCACGCCTGCGCCTCGATGCCTTTCATGATGCGCTGCTGCAGCGCCACGTCGTCGGGCCTGCCGGGTTGATGCTTTAGTTGGCTCGCGACGAGTGCGCGGACGAGATCGCCGCGCGTGATAATGCCGACGAGGGCATCCTTCTCCATCACGGGGACGCGCTTGATCCCGTTGCGGTCGAGCACGTTGGCGACGTGGCTGAGGTCGGCATCGGCCGACACCGTGACGACGAACGGCGACATCACGTCGGCGACCTTCGTGCCGTGGCTCTTGACGAAGTCGCGCGCGAGCGCGTCGCTATCCCCGAAGAGCTGCATCCACCATTTACGTCGTCGCTCGGTGCCGGTTTCGGCGCGGTGCATCAGATCGGTCTCGCTGACGATGCCTATCAATGCGCCTTTATCGTTCACAACCGGCAACCGCTGATCCGCCGCTCTGTCAGGAGCTTGGCGAGTTCGGGAACGCT
>CAMDMH010000570.1 GCA_945901835.1 Devosia equisanguinis
CAGCCGGGCGAGACGGTGCTGATCCACAGCGCGACGGGGGGCGTCGGCCTCGCGGCGATCGCGATCGCGCGTCGTGCGAAAGCCCGCATCATCGCGACCGCCGGCTCGCCCGAACGGCGCGCTCATCTCCGCGACCACGGCGTCGAAAATGTGTTCTCCTCGCACAGTCCGGGGTTCGCCGACGATGTGATGCGGGTGACTGACGGGCGCGGCGTCGACATCGTCCTCAATTCGCTGAGCGGGCCGCTGATCGAAAAGGGCCTCGCATGCCTCGCGCCATTCGGCCGCTTCGTCGAGCTCGGCAAGCGCGATGTCTACGAGAACGCAGCGCTGGGTCTGAAGGCGCTCAGAGCCAACATATCGTTGCACGTGGTGGATCTCGCGGCTCTCCTCGCCGAGCGGCCGGTGATCGCCGCGCGACTGCTCGACGAGGTGATGGCGATGCTCGCCAGAGGCGAGATCCAGCCGCTACCGAACGAGGTGTTCGTGGCCGGCCGCGTCACCGATGCGTTCCGTCATTTCGCGAGTGGCCGGCACATCGGCAAGGTTGTCGTCGATATCCAGAACGCGGACGTCGACGTACGCAGCGCTGCAGGTGACGGCGCGCCGTTCGACGACTGCGGGACATATCTCGTCACCGGCGGCACGCGCGGCTTCGGGCTCGCCGTCGGCCGCTGGCTTGCCGCACGCGGCGCCGGCCGCGTCGTGCTCGCATCACGCAGCGGCGAGCTGGCGGAGCAGGATGCCGGCGAGTGTAAGGGCAGGATTGAAACGCTGGCCCTCGACGTGACGCGTGCGGCCGATGTCGAGCGCGCCATAGCCGGCCTGGCTCGCGGCGAAAAGCCATTGCGCGGCATCTTCCACGCGGCAGTGACGTACGACGATGCGCTGCTGCCGGACATGAGCCCGGCGCATATCGATCGCGTCCTCGCTCCGAAAATCACCGGCGCGATCAACCTGACGAGCGCCATCGAATTGACAGGCATCGCGTTGGATCACTTCGTCACGTTTTCTTCGTTGGCGCAGGTGGTCGGCTGGCCGGGGCAATCGAACTATGCCGCGGCAAACGGGTTCCTCGAAGCGCTCGCCCCATGGCAGCGGACCCGCGGGATTCCCGGCCAGTGCATCAACTGGGGCGCGCTCGGCGAAAGCGGTCACGTCGCCCGCAGCGAGCAGATGCAGAGCTATCTCGACAGCAGCGGCTGGGTCGCCATCGACGATGCCGCCGCACTCGACCACCTGGGCCGCGCGCTCGACATCGACCTGGCATCCGTCACCATCGCGGCGGCGGACTGGCAACGCCTTGCCGCGACCCACCCCGCGCTCGCACGCTCGTCCCGGCTGGCCCGATTGTTTTCGCCCAATGCCTCGTCACGCGTGTCGGAACACGGCCTTCACTCGCTCGAAGGTCCGGCGCTCGAAGCAGCGTCTCTAGCGCTGGTGCGCGCGCAGACGGCGCGTGTGCTGCGTTCGCGCGTCGAGGATATCGACCCGACGCAGACACTGGTAGAGACCGGCATCGACTCGCTGTCGTCGTTCGAGTTGCACAACCGGCTCGAGCAGGAGGCCGGTATCGAGCTACCCATGCCGCGCTATGTCAAAGCACGCCGCATCGACGAGCTGGCGGCGTTGCTGTCGGCGCTCGCCCTCGAAGCACGCGCGCGCACGTTCGTTCCAGGGCCGCCTTGAGGCCGGCTGGGCCTGGTACATCCCGAGGGGTCGGTACGCCTGAACGCTGCCCTACGACGTCCAGAACTGAGTGTCGGGGTCACATCGGCAACCATGCGGCGCGATCGCGATTGTATATATTCACTCAATCGAATATATAGAGAAGGCCCAAGCTCGGTTGGTTAGATGCGCGATCGGCGGATCAACGCGGCGCAGCATTGCGTCGACGATGGTTCACAACGCGGTGCGCTTCTTGCTGGCTTTCTCCGCCTAACGAGACGAGACAAGCTTCCCATGAGCAGCAAGACAACGTCCGTCGCGCAAGATCCGCAGGCCGATGAGACGCCATTCGGGGAGGAGGCGGCCGAGCAGATGTACGCTGCTGCGTCGAACGCGGCGCAGTTCCTGCGCTCGATCGGCAGCGAGCACCGGCTGATGATCCTGTGCACCCTGATGGACGGCAGCAAGAACGTGACCGAGATCTGCAACGCCATAGGCGCCAGACAAAGCCTAATTTCGCAGCACCTCACGCGGCTGCGTCTCGATGGGCTCGTCAAGGTCGAGCGCGAGGGTCACTTCATGCATTACTCGATCGACGACCCGATGGTGCGCGATATCGTGACGTCGCTGCACCAGCGCTTCTGCGCCAATGTTCCCCCAGCGACACGAAAGTAATCGGTGCACGAGAAGTCGCGGCGATTGCGCAGCGCCCCCAGGGCTCACGCCCAGCCGGTCTTCACGCGCACACCGGGGGACGGCCGCTCAAGGAGAACGTCGCGGCGGAAGCGGAACAATTTGGCGGGCCGGCCGCCCGTGTTGGTGCGGACGACGCCGGTGGGCTCGACGAGGCCGGCGGTCTCGACGAGGCGGCGGAAGTTCTGCTTGTGCAGGTGCGGGCCGAGGATGGCCTCCACGGTGCGCTGAAGCTCGAACAGTGTGAATTCGTCCGGCATCAACTCGAACACGACCGGGCGCCACTTGATCTTGGCGCGGATTCGGCCGATCGCGGTCGCCAGGATGCGGCGGTGGTCGTACCGCATGGGAAGGCCCAGCCGCGTGGCCAGCGTCGCGTCGAGATCTTCGGGAACCTCGCGGCCATCGCGGCGTGCCTCGCCGACCAGCCCCGCCTCGTAGAGCAACTCATAGCGCTCTAGCACCTTCTCATCGTCCCACTGCGCGCCGGCGAGGCCGAAGCACATGCGAACGCGCTCGGCGCGCAGGATCGTGCGTTGCGGCGCGGTCGGAGGGCGCGGGCGGTCAGCCCAGGCCTGGAGATGGGGAACGATCACTTCGGCCAGAACCGCCGGCTCGCCGTTGCGAAAATCCTCCCACGGGAAGTAGTCGTACCAGCTGCGCCATGCACCGCGCAGCGAAGCTGCTTCATCGACAAGGCGCGTCAGCGCAAGATAGCCGATGGAGACGACATGGGGGGCAGCGTCGTCGGGCAGGGCGTGGCGGCCGCGATCACCATAGGTGTAGAGCTGCTCGACATAACCCAGGTCGAGCGAGGTCTGTTGGGACACCCACGCGCGCAGTCCGCCTTCGAGGGTTCGATGCTCGACGGGCGAGAACGGACCGAACGGCAGACCGTCGATACCGGTGCGCACCTCGCCGTCAGGACGAACCACGAGCACCTGGGGCTCGTTGTCCTTCACCGCGAGGATGGCCGCGTTCAATCCGATTTCGACCATCGGCCGATCCCGTCGCGTCTGTCGCGTCGCCGCCGTCGTGTCGTTCGGCGGCTCTGCTCCCCGCTTGGCGTGCATCTGCATGGGCCATGTCCTTCTCTCATTGCTGGTCGTGAGTTAGACACAGCGATCATGGCCATTTTGAGCAAAGATGTTCTTGATTACCCCGTCATGACCTCTATGC
>CAMDMH010000571.1 GCA_945901835.1 Devosia equisanguinis
GAAGAAAACCGACAAACCGGATGCTGATTGACGCGGAACGTCAATCAAAGCGCTTGCCAATGGCGCGGCCAGCGTCAATCATCATTTCGCTCGGCCGCCTCGTCTCATCCTGATTGACGCGCCGTTCTCACCCAGATTGTCGCGCTATAGTCGCGATCGATCGCTTCGCAGCGCGTCACCCCCAAAGCTCCGGTGACGCCGGGGCGATGAGGCCGTTGTCGATACTCAGACCGGGCGTGCGGTCGCGGGTGAGGAGGAGGGGGCCGTCGAGATCGGCCCAGTCCGCAGTCGCGGCGAGGATCAGCGCGGGTGCCATGGCGAGCGAGGTCGCGACCATGCAGCCGACCATGATGCGGAAACCCTGCGCGCGGGCGGCGGAGGCCATCTCTCGTGCGTGCGTGAGGCCGCCGGTCTTGTCGAGCTTGATGTTGACGGCGTCGTAGCGCGAGCGAAGCGCGGCGAGGCCCTCGGCGGTGTGTGCTGACTCGTCGGCGCAGACGGGGACCGGATGAGGCACGTGAGCGAGGATCGTGTCGTCGTCGGCGGGTAACGGCTGCTCGATCGTTTCGAGGCCGATTTCCGCAGCGCATCGCATGAGCCGTTCGAGATCGGCGGCGGTCCAGCCTTCGTTGGCGTCGGCGACGAGGCGCGCGTCGGGGCGGGCGCGGCGCACGGCGCGCATGCGCTCGATGTCGCCATTGGCGTCGTCCGTCGCGCCGAGTTTCAGTTTCAGGAGCGGCAGGTGTGGAACCGAGGCCGCCTTCGCGGCCATCTCATCGGGTGGGGCGAGGCTGATCGTATAGCAGGTCAGGATGGTCTTTGGCGAAGTGAGGCCAGCGAGATCCCAAGCGCGTTTGCCTGCTCGCTTGGCCTCGATGTCCCAAAGCGCGCAGTCGAGCGCGTTGCGGGCAGCGCACGGCGGCATCAAATACTGCCAGCTCGAACGATCGAGCGTAACCTGACCGCCGAGGCTTTCAAGCCCCGTGAGTGTGCCCTCCGGTGTCTCGCCATAGCGCGGATACGGGGTGCATTCACCGCGGCCGACGTGCGTTCCATCGCTCAACTCGGCCACGACGACGACGGCCTCGCGTTTGGCGCCGCGCGAGATCGTGAAAGTGCCGGCGATCGGCCACGTCTCGATCGATGCGGTCAGCCTGAGCGATGGCTTAGGCATCAGGTGATGCGGCCTGTCGCGTGGGCGAGGAAGAGGTACACGCGGCCGTAGTCGGAGCGCAGGTGGCCCTGTGCCGTCTTGCCCGAGGGATCCTGCCGGTCGGCTTCCTGCAACACGCGCTCGAAGTCTGCGAGATACTGCGTGGTCGTGTCGTGGAAACCGGCGTCGTGCTGAAGGCGCGCCACGGTTTCGTCGAACAGGGCGCGGCCTTCGGGCGTGTATATGCTGCGCTCCATGATGCCGCGATTGCCGGCGGCGAGGCGCTCCCAGAGGCCAGCGGCAGTGGCCGGGTCGAGGGCGCGGGCGGCGACGGCGAAATCGAGACCGCTGCGCGCGGCGGTGGCGCGCTGGTTCGAATGCTGCTGGCCGAGTTCGTGTTGTGCGGCGTCGTCATCCACGGCCGCGCGCTTCAACAGATCGCCGAGTTTCCACGCTTCCCGTGCAGACGCGGCCGGCTGGGGTATCGGTGCTGGCTGCTGCTGAAGCGGGCTCTGCTGGAGTGGTGCCTGCTGCAGCGGAGCTTGCTGGAGTGGATTGGGCTGAGGCACGCGGGGGCGCGCCTGCATTTCCTGCGAGAGCGCGCTCGTCAGAGAATTGAGCGCGGTAGACTGGTCCTCGCGGAGCGGTGCTTGCTGCGGCGACAGCGGAACGAGGGCGCGCGCGGGCGACTGCGGCGGCAGCGGGCGGGACACGTCGCGGATCGTGGCTTCGCGGCGGGAGAGCGTGGATAGCTCGTCGATCGCGCGGATGTGATCCTGGAGAACGCGGCGCATCGCGTCCGCGCTTTCGCGGGTGGCACCCGGAAGGGCGTCGGTCTGGGCGCGCAGGCGCTCCTGCTCCGTCGCGAGTTCGCGGGTGGCTTCCGAGGTGCGACGGCGGGCCTCGCCGGTGACGTCGGCGAACTGGCTCGAGAGGCTCGATACGCTCTGCGAGACTTCGTTCGAGACGTTGGAGAAACGCGAGCGTAGGTCTTCGAGCGCGCGGGTGGTCGTGTCGGTGGCGTGGGACTTGAGGCGCTCGATGTCGGCGATGGTCGCGCGCGAGCGTTCCTCGGTGGACTGGGCCAGCTCGGCGGTGAGAGAGCGCGTGCGCATCTCGGCGTCGCTGATCGAGCCTTCGATCTGGCGCGTGTAGCCCTGGGCCACCACACCGAGTTCGTCGGCCTTGCCGGCCATGCGGTCGAGCGTCTGGCTCAACTCCTGATGGCGGTTCTGCAGCGTCTTGTCGATCTTGTAGTTGGCGGTCTCCAGCGCGTTCGCGGCGCGGATGATCTGCTGTCCCTGGTTGTCGAAGCGGTTGGTGATCGTGTTGATCTGCGACAGCAGATTTTCCGACACGTTCTTCAACAGCTCCGACTGACCGGCGAGGCCTTCCAGTGCCTTGATCGACTGCTTCGTGATGTTCTCGGACGTGCGGCGGACCGCGTTGATGCCCTGCAGCAGGCTCTCGTCGAGTTCGAGCGACTGGCGCGACAGCGTCTCGCCCAGGGATTTCGCGTGATGGTCGAGCGCCGAGGTGAGGGCCTGGGTCTTCTCGCCGACGCTCTGGTCGATGGCGACGGTCGAGCGGAGGATCGCGTCGTCGAACATGCGCAGGCGCTCGGTGAACGCGGCGTCGAGTGCGTGCGTGCGCTCGATGAGCTGGCCATCGATCATATGCGTGCACTCGATCAGCTGGTTGCTGATCGCTTCGGTGCGCTCGACGAGTTGCTCTTCGAGCGACTGCGCGCTTCCCACGAAACTGTCGGTGTGGGAGGCGAGGCTGTCCTGAATCAGCGCCATGCGCTGATCGAGTTGGGCTCCGAGCTGCGAGGTGCGCTCGGCGAACGAGCGATCGAGCTGGTCGGCATGAGTGTCGAGCTGCGTGCTGAAGGCTTCCGCGCGATTGCCGAGCGTGGAATCGAGCGCGCGGGTGTATTCCTCGAACACGAGCTGGAGGTCGCCGGTGCGGGCCGCGATGGTGGTGCCGATCGTCTCCATGCGCTGATCGAGCGAGCCCGCCAGCGCTTCGGTGTATTCGCCGAGGACTTCCTGCAGGCGCTGTGTGCGCTCGCCGACGACGGTTTCGAGATTGCCGGATTGGGTGGCGATCGCGCTTTCGAGCGAGGTCAGGTTCTGGCTCGCGCCTTCGATGATCTTGGCGAGCTTGATCTGCTGGGAAGACAGCGTCTCGATCAGGCCGGGAACCTCGGTGCCGAGCGAACGCAAGGTTCCAGCGACCCGCTCTGATGTGAAGAACAGCGCGTTGCGCTCGCCCGAGAGTTCGGTGATGAGATTGCGGATCTTCTGCTCGTTGTCGCTGTAGGAGCGCTCGAGCGAGGCGACTTCGTTGTGGACGAGGGCCTCGAGTTCCCCGGCGCGGCCGA
>CAMDMH010000572.1 GCA_945901835.1 Devosia equisanguinis
TCAGCGGCACAGTCACGGTTGGCGTATCGGAAATGAAGTCGATGCGCTTGCCCAGTACGTCGGCCACGCCCTGGCCCGAGCCGCGATAAGGCACGTGCTTCAGCTTGAACTTGCCCATCGAGCCGAACAGCTCCGCCGACATATGCTGTCCCGTACCATTGCCGGGTGTGCCGAACAGCGGTGGCTCGGCCGCGCGGCGTGCATACTCGATGAAGCCTTTCGCGTCCTTGGCGGGATGATCGGGATACGTCGCGAGCACGAACGGAAACTCCGTCAGCATCGAGATCATCGTGAAGTCGTCGACCGGCTTGAACGCGAGTTGCTTGTAGAGCGCGGCAGCGACGGCATGACCGCCGACGATGATCATCAAGGTATAGCCATCGGGCGCGGCACGTGCCGCTTGGGCCGATGCGATCGTGCCACCGGCGCCGGTCTTGGCTTCGACCACGACAGTGGCGCCCATCAGCCGCGTCAGGCCATCGGCGACGATGCGGGCGAGGAAATCGCCGTTGCCGCCGGGAAAGCCGTGCACGATGGTCACGGTCTTGTCTGGATACGCGGCTCTGCCGATGGAGGGACAGGCGACGAGCCCGCCGATGCCGGCGACGACCGCGCGGCGGGAAAGGGTGAGCGTCATGTAGTCCTCCCGGATTGGCTCGCATCGTGTGCGATCATTCGGGAGGAGGTTGCCCGCATGTGCGGCGATCGTCAACGTCGCCGGGCCGCATTCATCGCATCCCCGCCTAGCCTGGCCCAGTCCCCGGCTTGGCACAGTCAACGTAGACTTTCCAACGCGTGAGCAAAGGATCACCCCAAGCGGCAAAGCCAGTTTACCCCCACTGACCGACCGGCAGGGGCACGAGTTGCCATGGCGATCTCAACGGGCGGATCAATTTGAGGGGCAGCTGATCAACATCAAGCCGGCGATCAACGGGAGATGCTGATTTTGAAAGCAAGATAGACTGGCGCAGGCAAGTGAACCCTATTTCGTCGTCATCTCACGCGCCATGCGCAGAGAATCGCCTGAAGTCGATAGGAATATAAGTGCATCTGTGGTCACGCCAATCGATTGGCGTAACAAGCGGATGGGCAATCCGGGAAATTTGAGCCTGTCCTCAGCGTGGTCTAGGTGAGAAAGCTCCTCGGATTTGATCGACGCGATCAAGTCGTGAAGCTCGTGATCGCGGGCGGCTAGAAAAACCAGCTGATGATTCAAGTGGCGATGCACTGCGTGCTCGACTGCCGCTGTGCAAGCCCAAACTCCGTTGCGACCCAGCAACGCCGTCCCAGCACCCAGCAACCAACCCCCGATACCCCATAGAAACAGCATCCGGCATGGCTTGGCCTGCCGTCCCGGCATGGCTCTGGAGAAGAGAGCAAGATGGTTCACCTCGTGCGAGAGCATCTCTTTGAGTTCAGGGACGATCTCTAAACAGCGCCAGCGCGCGACCGCGATTTGTGACCTATAAATCCGGATTGCACCATGTTCGCCAGCATGGTTCACCTTAAGGATTCGGGCAATCGTGCGGGATGCAGCGGGATCGTTCGAGACCCCAATGTTCACTTCGGCGCCTTTGTGCGGAGGAGACTTGAGGCTCACTGTGGTACCTGCTCTGGCTCCAGGTCGGCCTACGATAGTCGCAAGCTTATCGCGATCGAGTGTAGAGCGGATCTGTGCCATCAATGGAGACGACTTGCGCAGTGGGGAACTCGCGAGCGTGGTCAGAGTCCGCTCCCGACGTCTGCCTTGCCCGGCTGCGGAGTTCGTCCGAGACGGCCATTCGTGGGGCAATCGGGAAATCTCTGCCTACCCGAAATGCCGGCGGCGCACCTGGCCCTCGAACAATGCACCCGGCTCGACCGTCATGCCGCCGGTTTCGATCGCCGCGTCGACGCGGCCGGTATCGTGAACGTGAAGCTCGTGGGTGGAGATCGTTCCGGTTATCGTGCCGCCGACTGCCAAGACGCGACAGATCACCTCGCCATCGACGACGCCACCCGCCAGAACGATCAGCTCGTCCGCCTCGATCCGGCCCTTGATCCTGCCTGCGACTTCGATGCAGCCGGTCGAGCGGAGCTGGCCTTCGATGGCGAAGTCCGCTGCGATGCAGGAGGCCGCACGAGATCCCTCGACGACGGCCGGTCGGGTCGCCTGACCGGACCCGCTGGTTGTCTGTGACGACACGCTGGCAAAGGCTGCTCCGCTCGCCGATGCGACCGGGGGGGCTTCGGCGCCGCGCGAACCTGACTGCTGTGAGTTCCCCATCGCTCCACGCTGATGCGCAGAAGCTGTGCGTCTCGACATGCGGTGTCCGGTCGACAGCGCTGCAGCCAGCGTGGCGCTCAAGAGCCCAGCCAGAATGACGAGCAACAGATTGCGGCTCGTTGTGGGGAGCGATAAGGCCCTGCTGAAATCGGAGGTCGCGACGGTGGCACGAGCTAAGCTCTCGGATTCCGCGCGCATCGCAGGCGGTGCAGAAGTTGTTGCATCCGCAGTCGTCTGCGCGTCGGCTTCATCCGGCGTTTCGGGAGCAGAGAGGTAAGCGGCGGTCCGCAGGGAGGGCGAAGTCGCAGTTTGGTCTGCGGGCGAAGGCGTCAATTCGGCTGCGGCCTCGCGCGACGGTTGCGCTTCGACCTCGCCTGAGAATTGGGCGATGGTCAGCCCGACCATGCCCGAATTTACGGCCTCGGTCTGCGGTTCGCCAGAGCTGCCATCGACGAGCCGCTCGAAGTCCGCGTTCGCGCTGGCGACGACAGGATCGGCCGACGCGACCATGTCCGCTGCGGGCCCGGTGCCCGGCACCGGTATTTCATCCACAGACTTCTCGACCGCCGCGATCGCCCTACCCGCCTCGGCTGCGGGATTGCGCTCGGCGATAAGCCCGGAAATCAACGCCGGCATTTCCGGCTCGAAGACCACGCCAAGATGCCCGCGCGTCGCGCGCCGCTCGCGATTGCGGCGATACGTGAGATCGTCGTCGGCGGGCGCCGCGATCACGATCACCTCGAGCCGGACAACGCCCTTGTGCTTGAAGTCGAGATCTTCCGCGACGCGGCGTGTGACGTCGAGACGGCGGTCGCCACGGAACGGCCCGAAGTCGTTGACGCGCACGTGGCTGACGCGGCCGTTGATCGGATTGCGCAGCAGCAACTCGGTGCCGTCGGGCAGGTCGGCGCTCGCCACCCTTGCCTGATCGTTGGCATCGAAGCGTTCGCCGTTGGAGGTGTAGATGCCGGTATTGAAGCGGTCGACGCCGGGCAGGTCGTAATAGGAGGTCTCCACCACGAGCAGCCGGCCGATCAAGCGCCGGGTTTGCTCCACCGTTTTCACGCGATGGCAGACGCTGCGGTAGCAGTAGGATACGCTAGGTGCCTTGGCGTCGACCGGCGAAGGCTGGAACGCCCACCCGAACGGAATGGCTGCGGCTGCGCAGGCGAAGGCCGGAAGGGGCAAGCCCGGGCGCTTCGCCGCCTTTAGGCTCGGCGCGCCCATGGTGTCCGCAATGCTCATCGGGAATGACCGTTCGTGGGAGTGCCGC
>CAMDMH010000573.1 GCA_945901835.1 Devosia equisanguinis
GTCGAACGGGAAGCGATTGAGATAAGCGAGCGACTAATATCCCGTGCCGAAATCATCGAGAGACAACCCCGCGCCCGCCGCCTTCAGCATGTCGAGCACCTCGACCGCGCGTTCTGGATTCTCCATCACGAGAGACTCCGTCAGCTCGAGCCGCAGGCACCCCGGCGGCACCAGCATGCGACCGACGACCTGCCGGATCTCCTGGACGAGATCTGCCCTGAACAACTGACGGCTCGAGATGTTGACCGACACGAACAACGGCCGGTCCGTACGCGGCAACTGCCGGTGCCACGTCGCGGCGTCCTCGACCGCGCGCGACAAGACCAGCGAACCAAGCCTCACGATCAGATCGCTCTCCTCGGCGATCGGAATGAAATCGTTCGGCCCGAGCAGGCCGAGCCGCGGATGCTGCCATCGCACCAGCGCTTCAAAACCCGCGAGCTCCTCCGTCGCAATCGAAATGATCGGCTGATAGAGCACATGCAGTTCCTGCCGCTCGACGGCAGCCCGCAGATCGCTCTCGACCGCCACGCGGTTGTCGACCTCCATGCGCATTTCCGGCCGGAACGTCTCAGCTCGGTCGGCCCCGCCCCGCTTGGCCCGATAGAGCGCAACTTCGGCATCCTTCAACAACTCACTTGCGGACGCGATCTTCTGATCCCAGAGAGCGATGCCGACCGCCGCCGTCATCACTACTTCCTCGCCCGCGATCGCGATCGGAGAACGAACGGCGCGCCGCACGTTCTCCGCTGCTGCTAGCACTTCCGAGGCTTCGTGCGCCTGCATCACGAGCAGACCGAACTGGTTTCCCCCGATCCGCGCCAACGTATCCTGCCGCTGCAGATGGTGCTGGAGACGGCGCGCCAGCGTCAGCAAAAGACTGTCGGCGACGACGAGCCCGAAAGAAGCGTTGACATTGCGGAACTTGTCGATGTCGATCAGGATCACGGCCGGCATCACAATCGGCTCGTTCTGGGCCCGCTCCACCGCCACACCGAGCCGGTCCATGAACAGCTCGCGATTGGGCAATCCCGTCAGGCTGCAGTGAACCGCATCGTGCAGCAACCGCTCCTGTGCGCGCTTCGCCTCGGTGATGTCGCGGATGAGACCGACACAGCGCAGCGCACGCCGGTCCGCCACGGGCGCCGCCGTCGCCTCGAGATCGAACCAGCGATAGGAGTTGTCGGCGTGCAAGAGACGGAACTCGAGTCTGATCTCGCCGCCGCCATGCTCCTTCACGCTCCACAGTAGAAGGCGAAAACGCTCCCGGTCCGCGGCATGAAGATTGTTGCAGAACTCTTCGGACTTCGATGACAGCTTCCCGGCATTGAGCCCCAGCGCTGCTTCGATCAGTGGTCCCGTCGACACCTCGTCGCGCCGGACGTTCCACTCCCAGACCGACGCACCCGCTCCGTCGATCGCAAGCGAACGAATATGCTGCTCGCCAGGCCCCGTACCGAACGTCGGCTCCAGCGAGCGAAACGCGAACTGCGTGACCGTGAAACCCAGCAACACCGTGATCAGAACGAGTCCACCCGACAGGCCGGACACCACCGCATCGCCCGACAACCGCCCCGTCAGCGTCACCATCGCCGCGAAAACCCAGACGAGGAACAAAATCCAAGTCGGCAGCAGCGACAACGCCCGGTCTTGCCCGCGCAGCGCCAGATAACCGGTCACCAGAATTCCCAGCACGCCGATCGCGCCATACGAGGCCCGCGCGAATGTCGCGGCAAGCCGCGCATCGATCACGGCGAGACCGACGAGCGCGATCTGCGCGATGATCCACACGACCAGCAGCATCCGAGCGAGGCTCGGCAACGCCGTCAGCCGCAGAAAGATGTGCATGAAGGCGAGCAGGCTCGCCGCGAGTGCCGCCTCTGTCGCCGCCCGGTATACCGCGTTGTCCTCTGGCCTGAGCTGGAACAGCTTGTGCCAGAACCCGAAGTCTACGCAGAGGTATGCCAGAACGCACCACGTCACGAGTGCGGCAGACGGAAAGATCGGCTTGTGGTTAGCCGCGAACACGGCCGTCAGGAAGATGCCGAGCACGCCGGTGATGCCAAGCAGAATGCCGTTGTAGAGCTGCCGGTCGCGTGCCTTCAGCTCGTATTCGAGCGGCTTCCACACATAGATCCGCGCGAACCGGTCCGATGCCAACTCCGCCACGTAGGTGACGGACTGCCCGGGCTCCAGCGTGATCTTGAAGATATCGGCCCGGTCGCTGCGAACCCGCTCCGGCAGGAACCCCAGCGACGGCGTCACGAGTTCGATCCGCCGCGCATCGAGATTCGGCCACACGATCCCCGAACCGATCACCGAATACCGCTCGGCCGTGACCCAACGCTCCATCGGCCGGTCGGTCGTGTTGCGCAGCGCAAAGACGAGCCAGTTCGGGCTGAGCCCCTGCGCGGACGCCCTGACGGACATGCGCCCGACCATGCCTTCGCCATCGGGGGCGGTTTCCACCTGAATGGCATCGCCGCGCGAGCCGAGCAGTTCCGCTTCGGCCGTGATCTCGACCGATTCCTGGTCGGCACCGAGCGGTACCGCTTTCAATGCGAGCGCTTCGCACGGCGCAAGGGCAAGCACCGACACGACCACCGCCAACACCGCGATCGCGAGCCCCAGCCGCGATACGGCGCGGGATGCAGCAGTCCAAGCCTCGCTAAACCGGCGGCTCATGCACCACACCCCGCGGCGGGCGCGATCGGCACAGGCAGCCGAGCGTAGAGTAGATGATCCTGCCACACACCATTGATCTTCAGATATTGCCGTGCGAGCCCTTCGCGGACGAACCCGCTCCCCTCGAGCACCGCGATCGACGACGAATTCCATGGCAGACAAGCTGCTTCGATCCGATGCAGCCGCAGCGCCTCGTGCCCGTGATGCACCGCCGCCTCGACCGCCGCGGCCATGTAACCCCGGCGGACGTAAGGCAAACCCATCCAGTAGCCCAGCGATGCACTCTGCGACACGCCACGGCGAATGCTGCTGAGGGTCAAGCCGCCGATGAGCATGTCGTCACCGGTGCGGAAGATCAAATAGGCGTAGCCCAGGTCCTCGCGCGCCTCACGTGCATAGTGTCGAAGCCGCATCTTGAACGAAGCGCGCGACAACTCGTCGGGCGTCCACTGCGGCTCCCACGGCGTCAGGTGCGCCCGCGACAGCTGCCTCAGCTCTGCCCATGCCACGTAATCGGAAGCAGACGGCGCCCGCAGCCATACCCCATGTCCGCGAATGCTCGCGGCATTTTCGTATCCCAGGCCGGATCTGAGGAACGCCATCGCCCTGTTCCGTTATCCCGCCATCCGCTGGTCCGCGAGATCGGCCCACCCGCGCGATTTCTTGCCCGCACCGACGACGGTGACCGAAGGCTTGCTGCCTCGTACCATCCGCTCGGCGAACGCTCTGATCTCGTCCTGAGTCACCGCGTCTACGCGGTCGATCAGCTCGCGAGGAGACAAAAGCCGCCCGTGAACGAGAAGCTGCCGCGCCATCTGCTCGGCCCGCGCGGATGAGCTTTCCAGACTGATC
>CAMDMH010000574.1 GCA_945901835.1 Devosia equisanguinis
TCCGCGATCATATCCGGCTGACGGCACAGCCGATCGACGGGCCGGACGACGGCAACGCGATCGAGCGGGTGCTGGAGCATCTGGGCAGCGACGACGTGCTGCTCTATGCGTCCGATTTCCCGCACTGGCAGTTCGACGGCGACGACGTGATCTCGCGCGGCATCCCCGAACGTCTGCACCGGCGGATGCGGATCGATAATCCCTTGGCGACCTATCCCCGGTTGGGATCGGGGCTCACGGTGCCGGCCGCTGAGACGGAGGGCTGAGGCATGGCACGCCATATCGTTGCGAAGGCGAGCGAGGTGCCGGCCGGCTCGCGAAAGCTGGTCGAAGCCGCGGGACGTCCGATCGTCGTGTTCAACGTCGGCGGGCGGCTCTACGCGATTTCCAACCGCTGCCCGCACGCCGGTGGCAGTCTCGTGCATGGCAAGCTCGGCGGGCTCGTGGAAGCGACCGTACCGGGGCAATACAGCTACTCGCGGGCGGGCGAGATCCTCCGCTGCCCGTGGCATGGATGGGAGTTCGACCTGGCAACGGGCAAGTCGTGGTGCGACCCGGAGACGGTCAAGGTCCGGGCCTATCAGGTCGGCTTGGAGAAAGGCGCGGACCTCGTCACCGGCAAAGCCGCCGTTGGCAGCGCGAGCAAAGCCGAGGAGCCGCGCAAGCTCGAGACGTTCGAGGTGACTGTCGAAGACGACTATATCGTCGTCACGATGTGAGGCGCGAGTTGTCAGACGTAACCGTCCGTCGGCGTCGCGATCAGGACGCGTGGAGGCAAACACCGATCGACTGGGCGCGTCCGCCGTTGACGCGGCCGACGTCCTCCGCCACGCGCTCGTAGGCTTCGTTGGTGTCAATGACGAGCCGCGAAGGAGCAACGCCCCGCGCAATCAGGTTTTCGCGCACGAGGCTCGAGCGGTCTGTGCGCAGCTTCGCGTCGGTCGCCATCGGGCGGCCCGGTCCGAGGCGGCTTCCCAACTCCACGCGCTGGCCGGGATTTTCGATCAGCACCTTGGCGACCAAATCCAGCTCGGCCAGCGCGCGCGGCTGGTAGACGGTCGTACCGGCCTTGAACACGACATTGCGAAACATCACGCAGGCGACGTCGTCGCGAGCGCGTCGTGTTTCGCCGAGCAGGTCGACGAGCGCATCGGGACCGAACCCGGCGATGCGATGGCCAGGCGCCCAGGCCTTGGCGATGGGCTCCGCCGAGGTCGGGGCCGCCACGGGAGCGCGCGGCGGCGAGGGCGGGGCCGGAGGGCTGACCGGGGTTGCATCAACCGTGCGCGGCGGGCTTTGCACTGGCGGTTGAGCGACAACGGGGGGACGAGGCTGCGGGACAACGGGCGCTGCGACCGGTTCAGGGGCTTTTGCCTCCTTGAAGAGCGGAGGTGGAGGCGAAGGCAGAGGAGGGGGTGGCGGGGCTACCCTCAGGGGCTCCGGGGCCCGCGGTGCCTCGACTACAGGAGGGGCAACGGCAACTTCGGTGCGAACCGGCGTCGGCGGCGTGTCGACGACCACGCGCTTAGGCTCCGGCTTCAACTCTGGCTTCGGTTCTGGCTTCGGCTCTGGCTTGAACTGAACCTGGGATTCCGCCGGCCGGACATCGCGCGGCTTGGCCGGCTGCGGCGCCGGCTCGGGCAAGGGGACGCTCGACACAGTGGTCGGTGCGGGCGGGGCCGGCGCACGCGTGCCCTCAAAACCTGGCAACTCCAGCGCATCGGCCCATCCGAGGGCGAACATTGCCCACGTCAGCAATGCAGCAAAACCCAGATAGAACACGACAACGCGGAGAAACGCGAACATCCTCTTTACTCCCGGTCACTCGGTCCAGCCGCACCCGCCTGCCTGCTGCTGACGCTCCACCCGGCAAGAAGATTATCCACGATTTCGGGAAAAATGGCCAGCTAATGAGTTGAAGCGTGGTGCACGGCCCGGCGAGCCTTCGCCCAAAGAAACGACAATCCCGAGCGGCATAAGGCGGGCTCTGACAGAAGCAGCCTGCCGGGCCGGGATAGCCCCCGTGGCGCTGGTACAACAGTTCATTCGAGATCAACCCATCGCGGGAATGAGCCGTTGCCTCGCCCGCGGGTCCGCGGAACAGTAGCTATGCCGGTGGCGAGGTCCTTACATCAGGGGTATTCGGAATGCGTCGCGCACTCTTGTTCACTGCGGCGACTGCGCTGCTTGCGATCGCGGCTGCTGCATCCGCGCATGCCCAGTCCGCCGGTTCGCAGTCGAGCGGCCTATCGTCAGCGGCAGCGCAACGGAATTGCCAGACGATCAAGACCTGCAGGTACGACCGTGGTGGGTCGTATCGCGGTTGCCTGTCATCCTATACGTGCCGCGTATGCAGCTTCGTGAAAGCGAAGTGCGAGATCGGCGGGCGCTCGCAGAACTGTCAGGAAATGCGCTGCACTTGGGGCGGTTGAACTTGGGGCGGTTGAACTGGCGTCTGCTTCTCCATTGCGGCCACCGTCCCGCTCCCTTAGCTTCGGATGCATGCACGCACTCTCATTTCTGTTTTCGGTGTTGTTCACGCTCCTGGCCTCAGCCGGCATCGCGTTCGCGCAACCGGCCGATCTCGTCCTGACCCATGGCCGTGTCGTCACGCTAGATGCGCAATCGCGGATCGCGGACACCATTGCCGTACGCAACGACCGCATCCTCGCCGTCGGCAGTGCCGCCGAGGTCCGCACGACGAGTGGGCCCGCCACACGAACCATCGACCTGGGCGGGCGCACGGTCATCCCCGGCCTGATCGACTCCCATATCCACGCGATCCGCGCAGGCCTTCGCAGCGCCACCGAGACGAGCTTCATCGGCACCTCGACGGTTCGCGAGGCGATGGACCGTATCCGGCACGCCGTAACACGCACATCGGGAGATGCGTGGATCGTGGTAGGCGGCGGCTGGACGCCGGGACAGTTTGTGGAGAGGCGCCGTCCCACACTTGCCGAGATTGCCGAGGCCGCGCCCGGCCGCCGCGTCTACATCCAGTTGTTCTACCGTTCGGTACTCCTCTCCGATCCCGCACGGCACGCGTTCGGGATCACGGACGACGGCGGCCTACCCGCTGGAGCAACGCTCGAGCGCGACGAAACTGGGCAGCCGAGCGGCTGGATCACGGGCGAAACCGGGGCCATTACCTCGCTGTACGAGAAGCTGCCGCATCCAGACGAGCGCGAGGCGACCGCGGGCACCCGCCGCTTCTTCGCTGAACTCAACCGCCACGGCGTGACCGGCATTATCGATCCCGGCGGGCACAACCTCGCGCCGGAAGAATACGAGACGCTGATGCGCCTTTGGCAATCGGGCGGACTGACGCTGCGCGTCGCCTATTCGATCTCGGCGCCGCGGCCGGGCAGCGAACTCGCCGATCTCAAGGCGCTGACGCAGTTCCTGCCGATGGGGATCGGCGACGGCATGCTCAGGTTCAACGGCATCGGCGAGCGTGTGACGTGGGGGCTCTATAACAACGACACGCCGACCGACGCGCAGATCCAGGCTTTCACCGACGTCGCTCGATGGG
>CAMDMH010000575.1 GCA_945901835.1 Devosia equisanguinis
AAGGTGATCGAAGCGATCGATCCCGCCAAGGACGTCGAGGGCTTTCATCCCTTGAACGTCGGCCGCGTCGCGAATGGCGAACACGCCCTCGTCCCCTGCACACCGTCGGGTTGCTTGATCCTGGCGAAACAAGCCGCCCCGAACCTGGCGGGCATGAACGCCGTCGTGGTCGGGCGCTCCAGCATCGTCGGCAAACCGATGGCTCAACTCCTGCTGGCCCAGGATTGCACGGTGACGATCGCCCATTCGCGCACGCGCAATCTGCCAGCCGTAGTCGGCGGCGCCGATCTTCTGATTGTTGCGATTGGAAAGGCCCAGATGGTCAAGGGCGAATGGTTGAAGCCCGGCGCGGTCGTCATCGACGTCGGCATCAACCGCATCGACATCGCCGACGGTCAGCCACGGCTCGTCGGCGACGTCGATTTCACGTCCGCCGTGAGCCGTGCAGGCGCGATCACGCCAGTCCCTGGCGGCGTCGGCCCCATGACCATCGCCTGCCTGCTCCGCAACACACTCGAGGCAGCTTGCACCCGGCGCAACATCGCCATGCCAGCGGTCTGAGCCGGCCTCACCCACCGCCGGTCGAGGCCAACCGCTGCCGGATGTAGTCGAGCTGGTCGAAGTTCCCGTACTTGATCACAAGCACGCCGCTTTCGCCCGAGCTCCGCTTGACCTCGACCTTGAGACCCAGCGTATCGGTCATCTCTTTCTCGAAAGCCCTGGTATCGGCATCCTTCTCGCGCGGCTGCCGCCCTGAATTCGTATTCGCTGCCCCAGCCACCGCCGCAGCGTCGGCCCGAACGAGCGCCTCGGCTTCACGCACGGTCAGTCCTTCCTTGACGATGTGCAACGCCAGCGCCTCGGCATCCTCGCGCCCGACCAGTGCCCTCGCATGCCCCGCCGACAGGCTTCCCTGCCGCACGAGATCCTGCACACCCGCCGGCAGCTTCAACAGCCGCAGCGTATTGGCCAGATGACTGCGGCTCTTGCCGATGACCTCGGCCAGTTGATCCTGCGTATAGCCGAAACGCTCCATCAGCTCGCGATAGCCGCCCGCTTCTTCGAGCGCATTGAGATCCGCGCGCTGCACGTTCTCGATGATGGCGATTTCGAGCGCGTCCTGATCGGACAAGTCGCGAATGATCGCGGGCACCTGATGCAATTGCGCCCGCTGTGCTGCACGCCAACGGCGCTCGCCTGCAACGATCTCATAACCACCGCTTGCCGGATCCGGCCGCACGACGATCGGCTGCACGAGACCCTTCTGCCGGATCGACTCTGCGAGTTCGGCAAGGTCGTCCTCGCGAAAATCCTTGCGCGGATTGAGCCGGCCTGCACGCACCAGATCGATCGGCAGCATCCGCTGCTCGCCTTCTGGCGGCAATTTGGATTCGGACCTGGGCGTCGCGCTATCTCCGATCAACGATGCAAGTCCCCGGCCGAGTCGACTCTTCTGCAGTGGTTGCATCGATGCCTTTTCCTTGGCCTACGTCAGCATAGTCCAGGACGAGCGAACCGCGCCCCGGCATGCAATTCGATGACGCACCTCAACCACACAACACCAGATGCCTTAGGCAGCCTTGAGCAGCTTTTCACGCTCGATGATCTCGGTTGCCAGCTTGATGTAGGCTTGGCTCCCGACACAGTCGTAATCGTACAACAAAATCGGTTGCCCGTGGGAAGGCGCCTCGGCCACCCTCACGTTGCGTGGGATCATCGTCTCGTACACCTTGGCCCCGAAGAAGGCGCGCACATCGCGCGCGACGTCGCGCGACAGCCCCGTGCGCTGGTCGTGCATCGTGAGCACCACGCCCTGGATCTCGAGTTCCGGATTGAGCGCCGCCCTGATCTGCTCGATCGACTCTTTGAGCTGCGTAATCCCCTCGAGCGCGAAGAACTCGCACTGCACAGGCACCAACACTGCATTGGCCGCCGTCATGGCATTGAGCGTCAGCAGATTGAGAGAAGGCGGGCAGTCGATCAGTATGTAGGAGAACGGCGCACCGCCCGGCCGGCCGGTCAGGCCGATCACGGCCTCGCGCAATCGGTAAAGACGCGATCGATCCGGCTCGCCATCACCTGCGAAACCGACGAGATCGTTGTTTGCCGGCAGACAGAAAAGGTTCGGAATTGCCGTAGGTTGGGCAGCTTCTGCCAATGTCGCGCGCTGCGCCAGCACGTCATACGTCGTCAGCCGGCGCGCTTCGGGCGAGATACCGACGCCCGTGCTTGCATTTCCCTGCGGGTCGCTATCGACGATCAGCACACGCTCACCGATGGCGGCAAGAGCGGTGCCTAGATTGATGGCCGTCGTCGTTTTACCGACGCCGCCTTTTTGGTTGGCGATCGCCAAGACGCGCACGCCGGCGTAGGCCCCGATGGAGGTGCTCATTGCCAGAAACCCTTGCTCTAACAGGAGTCTTAAGCGACTTGACGCCGCCGCAGGCTGCGCACCGCAACGATGCGGGCATCTACGGCAGTCACACTGGGCACAAACAACGCCTCGAACGCCCACTGAGAGCGCGCCGCCTCGACTTCGGCCTGCGCGCCCTGTCCTTTGAGAAACAAACCCACCGCACGTTCCCCGAACAACGGGGCGGCCAACCCCAGCAAGCGATCGAGCGGGGCCAGCGCGCGAGCAGTTACGACATCGACGATGCCAAGCTTATACTGAGTCTCGGGATTCTCGATTCTTGTCGACAGGATTTCCACAGCAACTCCCGCCTGGCGAGCCACCTCCCGCAAGAACGCACACTTCCGCACATCGCTTTCGACCAGAACGAACCGCCAGGGCCGCTCGGCTCCCCCGGCCGCACCTTCGTTTTGCCGCCGCTCGTGCAGCAAAATCGCCAGCACAAGGCCCGGAAACCCACCGCCGGAGCCCAGATCCACGAAAACCCGCGCTTCGGCGGGGATCAGAGGAAGGAGTTGCGCACTATCGAGAAAATGCCGATCCCACACGTCGGGCAGCGTTGCATTTGCCACCAGATTGATGCGCGGCTGCCACACCTTGAGCAGGGACTCGTACAGATTGAACCGCTCCAGCGTTTCACGTGAAACTTGAGTTTTGAGGTCGTTCAATGGGTTGCAGCTCCAGAACCTGACAAACCTGCGGAGGAGAAATCTAGCAAACTTCCGGTCGCTCCCAAACCGCTTTCGTCGAGATCGACATGGCAAATCTTGACAAGAGAGGGAAATTAAAATCGCACTATCAACCACTTAAAGAGACCGAAACGGTTCCGCTCGCTCAGTCCTGTTCGGGTCGCGGCACATCCTTGCGAAGAGAGAGCCAGCCCCTCGATTTAGGACGGGTCGAATAGGCCACACGAGCGATGTGTCGCGCCTGCAATCACCGCCACCTAGTCTCGGCTCCAGGCCCCGCCGGAGTTGACTTTCTCCACCCTGTGCACCCTAGGTGACGGCCGTGAAGCGGTCGGCATATTAGGTCACCGACTCATTAAACCGCATCCAGAGCCTGATTGCAGCAAGCTTCACTGAGGCGAGGAAGTTGTCGTCGTGCTTGTCGAAGCG
>CAMDMH010000576.1 GCA_945901835.1 Devosia equisanguinis
CGAGCCAGCCGATCAACAGCCGTGTCGCGACGCCGTACGGAAGATTGGCGACGATGCGGATGTCCCCGCCGGCATGCTCACCGAGCAAAGCCGTCCAATCCGCCTCGAGCGCATCCGCGCCGTGCACGATCAGCCGGCCGGGATAACGCGCTTCGACATCGGCGAGTGCTGCGAGGCAACGATCGTCCCGCTCGATCGCGATCACGCGCGCAGCGCCTTCGAGCAGCAACGCGCGGGTGAGCCCACCCGGCCCCGGCCCGATCTCGACGATGGTGGCGCCGTCAAGCGCACCAGCAATTCGCGCGATCCGCCGCGTCAGGTTCAGATCCTGGATGAAGTTCTGCCCGAGGCTCTTCTTTGCTGTGAGCCCGTGCGCGGCGATCACCTCCCGCAGCGGTGGCAAGCCATCGGGACTGCTGCCGGAAGCGGCGTGCTTTTCGCTATCATTCGTCATGACGCGTGGACCGCCCCAATCCGATGGGACGCCATCTGCCGCGCGCACGCCAGCGCTTCCAATAGACTGGCGCAAGAAGCCCGACCGGTGCCGGCGATATCGAACGCGGTGCCGTGATCGGGCGACGTGCGCACGAACGGCAGGCCCAGTGTGATGTTGACGCCCTTGTCGAACGCCAGTGTCTTGAGCGGAATCAGCGCCTGATCGTGGTACATCGCGAGCACCGCGTCGTACGTCTCACGTGCGGCTGCATGGAACAGCGTGTCGGCCGACAACGGACCGCGGACGTCGAAGCCCTCGGCTTTGAGGCGTTCGATCGCCGGCGCGATCACGTCGCGATCCTCCGTGCCCATCGTCCCGTTCTCTCCCGCATGTGGATTGAGCCCGGCGACAGCGATCCGCGGGGCGGGGCACCCGAAATCGCGACGCAGCGCCTCTGTCATGACGCGCACGGTGAAGTCGATATCGCCGGCGGTGATGAGCGATGGAACGGCGGCCAATGCAACATGAATGGTCAGCGGGACGACGCGCAGCGTGTCTGCCGCCAGCATCATCACGGAACGATAGCTCGCACCGGGGTAATGCAGACCCGCGAGTTCGGCTAGGAATTCGGTGTGGCCGGGATGCCGGAAGCCGGCATCGTAGAGGACATGCTTGGCGATCGGGTTCGTGACGAGCGCTGCAGCATCGCCGGTCGCAACCGCCTTCGTCGCCAACTCGATGGCGTTGATGACTGCGCGGCCGTTCGCGGGATCGGGCTTGCCCGCAACCACCGGCACCGCACAGCGCACATCGATGACCGGCAGAGCAAGATCGAACACACGGGCAGCTTCTCGAACGGACGACACGAGCTGCAGGGGGACGTCGAGCCTCAACTTGTCGCGCCGCTCCGCCATCACGTCCGCGTCTGCGTAAAGACCGAAGGCGGGTGTGTGATGCTCATGCCGCCGGGTCCAAGCCGCCAGTGCGATATCGGGGCCGATACCCGCTGGTTCTCCGCCAGACAGCGCCAAAGCCAATCCCGCGTGACCACCAGCATCGCGTCGAGGCTCGACCTCTGGCCCGGTGGCGGTCGCGGTCGACACATCGGTACGCTCGGGATCGCCCACTCAACGGTTCTCTATGATGGCGCTGTCCAACAGCTTGCGGAGATGGTTACGCGACAAGCGCTCGAACGTGCCCTGCCGCTCTTCATTGGCGAGTTGCGTCCGCTTGATCTCGGCGGCCTTGATCACCTTGCGCCCGCAAACCGCATAAAGCTCGATACCCGTCGACGTCATGGCCGGCGGCACCATCGTATTCTCTTGAGCATTGAGCAACATGGTGCGCGAAGGCTCGCTAAACGTCGATACGTTACGCGCCCCCATGTTCTCGTGCCGCGCCCCCTGCACTCGCCCTGCCAATGCAGCCACCCCGTTGCAGCTCTTGAACTGCCTCTGCAACTGTTCGGCCTCGGCCAACCGTGCCGCCATAGATTTCTGATCGAGCTTCGGTGGCACGGTGATTACGATTCGCTGGAGCTGCAACTCGACCTCGTCCTGACCGCCCGAGAAATTGACCAGTGCCTGATCGAGCTGCCGCTGGCTCGGCTGGGTCAGATGGCTGTACTGCTTGCGCACGGCATCGGTCCACGCGAGTTGGGCCCGGAACCGTGCCTTCAGCGTCATGATGTCGACGCCCATTCCCGCAAAGTGGCGCGTGAATTCGAGCGCGGTCATTTTGTTGCGCTGGGCAAGGTCCTTGATGAGGTCCTCCACCATCGACTCGTCCGGCATGGCGCCGCTCCGGCGCGCGTCCTGCAGTTTGATGATCTCCTCGGTGAGTTCCTTCTTCGCATTTTCGCGCATTGCCGGAATGGAGGCCGATCGTGCGTGGTCTACAGCCTGCTTCTGCAGGCCCATCGAGTAGACCTTTTGCTTTTCCTGGAGGATCGCCATGATCTGTTCGCGGGTCTTGCCCTGGTTGGCATTGACCGTATCCTGAACGATCTGTTTCCAGCGGGCATTCACCGACTCGGACGTTGCAAGCTCCTTCATCTTCGCCTGGGCCCGCGATTGGATATCCGCGCCCAGCGCCATCAACCGAGCCCGTTGCTCGATCTCGTACGCTGTGATCGGTTCTCCGTTGACCAGAAGGCCTATCCGCGTGCTCCCCGGCCCCTTGACCGTGTTGCCAGTGTCGGCATCAGACGCGGCGGTCTCGACTGCCTTCTTCGGACGGGAGACGACCTTGGGCTTGACCTGCGGGGCCGCCGCCGCCGGCGGTGGCGGTGCAGCCTGCGGGGGCGGCGCCATTCCCGGCATCATCGGATTGGACGGCGGCGCCATCATGGGCGCGGAAGGCCCCGGCGACGGCGTGATGATGACACCCGGCAAAGGCACCTGAGCAGACGCCTGCGACGCCGCGAGGAAACTCACGGTGCCGACACCCAACACCCTGACCTTCGTCATGAGCGTGGCGTGCATACGGCGGTATCTGTTTTCGTGCATGGCGTCGTGCCGTCACTCGCTTGAGAAAGCCGCCCTCCAACGCCCCGAACGTCGTGCACAGCTGGGCGTCAAGCTGACGCCAAGCTAATGCGCGGGAGGATCTTTGCAATCCCTTGCCCGAAGCATTGGTGACCGAACCGCCGTCATCACGAGGTGAATGCCGCCGCAACGAGGTGATTCGCCGACCCCAAGGTTAGCCCGGAAGCGCCTCGAGTAGAGCGGGTTATGCACATCGGACAATGGCGAGGGCATGGCGAGGGGGGCGCGGCGGGCCAACCGCGTTGCGCGAACCATCGCAAACGTCCGGTACAACCCTCGAATGAGACCCGTACCGACCCGCATGGCGGTATGAGCATGACAACGAATTCTTCGCCGTGGAAACGGTATCCGGGGCCTGCGAGAAACTTAGCCGATCCACTCATGCACCAGACCGGGCCGCTAGCCCGCGTTTCTCACCATGGATGACGACATCGGGCCTCCGAATCAGGGAAAGTTGTTTTGCGAGAACGACTTCACCTGAAGCGGAGCAGGCGCCCGATGCCGACACACTGTAGAACGGATTCGCTGGATTTCGGAAGCGTGGAGGG
>CAMDMH010000577.1 GCA_945901835.1 Devosia equisanguinis
ACGGCGGAGTACGCTTCGCTATTCCGCCCGACGAAGATCGTAGGAGCCCCCCATGGATATGCCGGCCAAGAACGAGGTCCGCGACCTCCGCTTCGACAAATATCATTCCCACGAGCACCTCGCGAACGCCGCGCGGCAGGCACATCAGCGCAAGTACCAGGATTTCCTGATCGTCGACGTCGACGCGCACCACTATGAAAGCGAGTCGTACGGCGAGGTATTCCAGTACATCGAAAGCCCCGTGATCAAGAAGATCGCGACGGAATCGGTACATCGCGGCGGGCGCGCGTCGTTCCTGGGCGGACAGGTCGGCTACCAGGACACCGGCGGGCGGATGACGCGCCACTGGCTCTCGAAGAAGCAGAAGTTCGAGGAGACGGGCCAGCACAAGGACATCGTCAAGACCACGCAGTGGATGGACGCGATGGGCGTCGACTACTGCTGCCTGTTCCCGACGCCGATGCTGTTTTTAGGCACGCATCCGCAGCCGGAAATCGAAGCGGCGATGGCGCAGGCCTACAATCGCTGGCTGTGCGAGCGCATTCTAGCGCACGAGGACCGCATCATCTCGATGCTCTATCTGCCGTTCAACGATCCAGAAGCCGCCTACCGGACGGTCAAGGAGTTCGGGGGCAAGAAGGGGGTCGTCGGCTTCATGGTTACGAGCCCGCGCTACAAGCCCGTGCACGACAACGCGTACATCAAGACCTATGCGCTACTCGAAGAAATGGGTCTGCCGGTGTCGTTCCATGCCGCCTACTGCTGGAACGAGCAATCGCTGCAGACGCAGAACCGTTTTCTCGGCGTTCATGCGCTGGGTTTCATGTGGTTCAACATGGTCCACATGACCAACTGGATCGTCAACGCGATGCCTGAGCGGTTTCCCAAGCTCAAGACGATGTGGATCGAGTCCGGCCTCACCTGGGCCTATTGCCTCGCCCAGCGGCTCGACCACTCCTACAAAATGCGCGCCGCGGAAGCTCCGGGACTGAAGCGGCTGCCGTCGCAATACATGCAGGAGATGTTCTACTCGACGCAGCCGATGGAGATGCCCGAGGACAAGTCGATCCTGGAAGCGACGTTCAAGATGATCAACGCGAAGTCGCAGTTGTGCTGGGCGTCGGATTATCCGCATTGGGACTTCGACCTCCCGAGCGTGATCTACGACCTGCCGTTCCTGGCCGAAAAGGACAAGCGCAACATCCTCGGCGGCAACGCCGAGCGCTTCTTCGGCCGAAAGCTGCCGCTGAAGAAGAAGATCCCGGTCGTGGATTGATGGAAGGTTGCCCACTTCACCGTGGTGCCGGCTTCGGCGAAGTGGGAGTGACACCGGCTTGAAGCCGCATCGCGCATGCCCTACAAGGCGCAGCAACACGTTGCCTTGCAGGGAGAACAGGTATGAAATTTCTTGTCTCGCGACGCGCCGCGCTCATCGGCTGCTCCATGCTCGCGGTGCTGCCGCTGGCTTCGATCAATACCTCGGCCCCGGCAATGGCCCAGGACTTCCCCAGCCGCCCCCTGAAGGTCGTGATCGGCTTCCCCGCGGGCAGCGGCGCCGACATCCTGGGCCGCAACATCACCAACAAACTGCAGGAAGTTTCCGGGCAGCCGGTCGTGGTCGAGAACCGCCCCGGCGCCAACTCCAACATCGCCATCGGCGTCGTCAAGAACTCGAAGCCCGACGGCTATACCATGCTGTTCGTCGCCAACTCGAACATGGCGATGAACAAGTGGCTGTTCAAATCGTTGCCGTTCGACACGCAGAAGGACTTCACGCCGGTCGCGGCCTGGGCGCAGCTCGGCTTCGTCGTGGTCGTCGGCGCGGACAGCAAGCACAAGACGCTGGCCGACCTCACAGCGCTCCTGAAGTCGAAGCCGCAGAACAAATACGGCACGACGAACCAGACCGCCGTGGTTTCGAGCGAGTACTACCGCCAGCTTGCGGGCTTCGAGGCCGTCAACGTCGGCTACCGTACGGCACCGGACGCGACGCCCGACGTCGTCAACGGCACGCTCGATTTCATGATCATGGACGGCACGTTCGCACTCGGCCAGATCCGCAACGGCAAGATCAAGGCGCTCGCCGTCACGTCGCAATGGCGCATCGCCGACATTCCCGACGTGCCGACGATGGACGAGGCAGGCCACAAGGGCTTCGACTTCGCGCCATGGTGGGCGACGTACGTTCCCGCCGGCACGCCCGCGCCGATCGTCGCGAAGCTCGAGGGCTATCACAAGCAGATCGTCCAGATGCCGGACATCAAGGAAGCCCTGAAGAAGATCGCGTCGGTCCCGCTTACGCTCGGCTCGGCAGAGACCGCCAAGAAGCTCGCAGAAGAAGTCGACAAGTGGGGGCCGATCATCAAGGCCGCTGGAATTCCGCAGCAGGAGTGATCCCTGTTCGATGCCAAGTACCGGAGGGGAGGCGGGACACCGTCTCCCCTTTTTACTCACGTGCTCGTGTGTGCATTCGACGGGGTAGACCGCTTGTGCCCCCGTCAGCTCTGACGTAGTTCTGGGAAGGCGGTCGCGGATACGATGGCCGAAACCCCGGGAGAGAAGCATGCTGCACTCGATCAGAAACTGGTCCCGGCAGAGCATTGTTGCTGCCGTCTTCGCCATGGGTGGCTACGCATCGGCCGGCCCTGTCATCGCGCAGGAGTTCCCGAACCGGCCCATGCGCGTTTTGATCGGCTTTCCTGCGGGTAGCGGCGCGGATGTCCTGGGCCGGCATTTCACCACCAAGCTGCAGGAACTGTCGGGCCAGCCCGTAGTCGTCGACAACAAGCCCGGCGCGAACGCCAACATCGCGATCGGGCTGCTCAAGAACTCGAAGCCCGACGGCTACACGATGCTGTTCGTGGCTAATGCCAACATGGCGCTCAACAAGTGGCTGTTCAAATCGCTGCCGTTCGACACGGTGAAGGATTTCACGCCGGTTGCCGCTTGGGCGCAGCTCGGCTTCGTCGTGGTCGTCGCGCCGGATGCGAAGGTCAACTCGATGAATGACCTTACCGCACTCGTCAAATCGAAGCCGCAGGCGAAATACGGCACCACCAACCAGACGGCGATCGTCTCCACTGCCTACTACATGCAGCTTGCCGGACTGAAGGCGACGAACGTGCCCTACCGGACCGCGCCCGACGCTATGCCGGACGTCGCCAACGGCACGCTCGACTTCATGATCATGGACGGCACGTTCGCCCAAGGCCAGATCCGGCAGGGGAAGCTGAAGCCGCTCGCGGCTACGTCGACATGGCGTATCGCGGGCATGCCAAGCGTGCCGACGATGGACGAGGCTGGTTTCAAGGGCTTCGACTTCGCGCCCTGGTGGGGCACGTGGGTTCCCGCGGGCACGCCGGCGCCCGTGGTGGAGAAGCTCGAGACGTGGTTCCAGCAGATCGCGGCGCTGCCGGTGACGAAGGAGTATCTGGAGAAGATCGCCTCCATTCCGCTTCTCGACGGCTCGGCAGCGACCGCCAAGCGGTTGCAGTCCGACATCGACAAGTACGGCCCGATCAT
>CAMDMH010000578.1 GCA_945901835.1 Devosia equisanguinis
CCTTCGCGCTGAACGCATGCGGTCCCGCCAGCGGCACTGGACCTACGATCCCGCCCGCCACGCGGCCCTCGTCCGCGCCACCCGAATCGAAAACGCTCCCTACGGCGGCGCTGCGAACTCTCGGGTATCTCTCTTGGTTAGTGACTGCACAGAACGCGACGAACCGTCGGCCGCCCTACTTCTCGCGTCGCGTCCCCAGTCCGATCTTCTTGGCCAGATCCGAACGGGCCGCCGCGTAATTCGGCGCGACCATCGGATAATCGTGGGGCAAGCCCCACTTCTCCCGGTACTGTTCCGGAGACAAGTTGTAGTACGTACGTAGATGCCGCTTCAGCGATTTGAACTTCTTCCCGTCCTCGAGACATACGATGTAGTCGGCGGTTACCGAACGCTTCACGGAAATCGCAGGCTTTGCATCGCCCCGCTCGACAACCTCGATCGGCCCATTGACCCGCGAAAGCGCCAAGTGGGTGGCAGCGATCAGCCGTGGCAGATCCTCGGCCGGTAAGGAATTGTTGCTGACGAACGAGGACACGATCTCCACCGTATACTCCATGAGATCGCTCTTTGGCGTCTCATCCATGGCCGAACTCCTCGCAATCAGACTTGATGTCAGCAACAGCTGCACGCCGATAAGCACTGCACCCGCTGGAAAAACTGCGGATGAAAGTGGTTGTGACAATACATGCAGCGGACTGTCAATATAGATTAACCAGAAACCTTAGTTGATACTTGGACCGGAGCAAACGCTTCTGTCCTCCGGCCCATCGATCGCACATACCGACTGGATGCATCGCCACGCTACTTTTCACAAAATGCATCAGGTCCTCTCACCGTTCAATTCAGCGCGGGCAGCACTTCTTCGCCAGACACAGTGTCGGGACGTGCAATCCTCCAAGATCCTCCTTATCTACGAACCAGCCCCCACCAGAGGAGACGCACGATGACCAGTGCCCCCAAACCTCCTGCCGCCGACGCCGGCAAGATCGTCAAGTCAGACGCCGAATGGCGGGAGATGCTGAGCCCCGAGGCCTTCAAAGTCGCTCGCAAGCACGGTACCGAGCGGGCATTCACCAGCCCTCTCAATGACGAGAAGCGCCCGGGCATATTCACCTGCGTGTGCTGCGACGCACCACTGTTCAAAACGACTGACAAGTTCGAATCCGGCACGGGTTGGCCCAGCTTCACGCGCCCCGCCGAAGAAGGGAAAGTCGGCGAAAAGGATGACAGTTCGTTCTTCATGCGCCGCACTGAAGTGCACTGCGCGCGCTGCGAAGCCCATCTCGGTCATGTGTTTCCGGATGGGCCGCGCCCGACGGGCCTTCGGTACTGCATCAACGGCGTATCGTTGAAGTTTGAACCGGAAAGCTGACATCTCCCGCATTTGCGGCTCATATGACGAAAGAATGACGATGCCGCGGGATCACACCTCCTGCGGCTTCGTCGCCCCCACCGGACTGATGTATCGTTCCGCCGCGTGATCGCAATGCACCATTTTTCCTCTTCGGCGAGCATTTCACCCGCCGAACGCTTGTAAAATAAGCTGAATCCGGCTTCTCTATTCTTTCAAGTCCGGAAGCCATGCACACCGCGCGTTGTGCAATGCAACAATTGATCTGGTGCGCGGGCACCCTACGTATAGGGTCTTGCAACGTGCATGAAGAAACCAAACAGGGGGCCGTTCCAATGCGGTCGCAAACTACGCGCCGGCCTGAAAAGGCAGACAAGAATGTGAAGCTGCGGGTCAAGAACGAGCCGCCGACGCTGGAAGAAGCGATGCTCGCTGCGACCGGCATGAGCGACGAGCCTTCCCAGCAAATTGAAATCGCAGCCACGCTGATGGGGCGGCCGCTGACCGTAGAGTTCGCGAAAGCTCTGAGCGCGGCTAGACCGCGCTGCAACGTCGTCGATATCAGCACCCGCGGCGGCGCTTCGCGTACCGTCGTGGTTGAAAAGAAGCGTATCGTGCGGCCCATGACGCACACAGCGCCCGTCGCGCCACGCGCCTTCGCGGGCAAACTGCGGCTTGGCGGACGAATTTGAAGCTTTCAAGGACCAGCCGGGGTGATGCACGACACATCACCCCGGCTGGATGGCAGTTAGCGCGGCTTCCGATCATCCGCGCTCACAAATCATGCTCCCACCGCGACGGCAGCATCAGAACTACTCACCCTTGGCGCTAGCGCGCTCGGTCGGTGTGAACGCGGCGGCCTCACGGGCGTCTTCGGGCGCCGCGCCTCTGAACCGCTTGGCGGAGGTAGCAACTGTCTGCATCGCCGGAGCGATGCTCGCCACGCCGAAGTTGATGGCGTGCGCGGCCCCGACGCCGATCTGCGCGCCGGCCTTCCACGCGTCCTGGTTGGCCCCGAGATACTGGACCAGCCAGTTCTGCCGCTCCTGCCGGTCGATCAGCATCCGGCGGACGGCATCGGCCGTCATTTCCCGGCTCGCGTTCTCCTCGCCGTCGGTGAGGATGGTGAGCGCGACCCGTTCTTCCGCCAACAGATTAACCTTGTCGATCCGCGCCACCACGGCCGCGACCGCATCGAACAGAGGCGTCCCACCACGCGGCACGAACAACTCGTGCGTCAGCTTCGGCATGTCGGCAATTCGAACCGCGTCGAACACGAGGTCGGTGCTCTCCGTATCGAAAGTCGTCAATGAAATCCGCGTTCCCGCGGTGGACTGCGCCTCGAGCGACTTCACGTAGGCGTTGAACGCTTCGATCGTCTTGTCGCGGCAGCTCTCCATCGAGCCGGAGCGGTCGAGCAGCACATGCACATAGAGTCGGCTGTCAGCCATGATAAAAATCCTTTCGATCGCCGCCTCCTTCCCCGCCGACAGGCGTATCGAAAGATTGTGGCGCCATGGCGCACGTGCGATGGCTGCGCTCTTCCAGATGGTTGCCAACGCCTGCCGACTTGGCGACAAGCGCTCTGACCCCTTTCCCTCCGAATTCCTGCCCGTAGAGTATTGGAGCGCATCATGCCGCTGTTGAAGCCGAAGCCTCACTTGATGCAGTCGACCGGCCCCCAGCCGCCCGACGTCGCTAAGCGGCCGGTCACGGCGACGTGGCACGGCGTCGAGCTGGTCGACGAATACGCATGGCTGCGCGCAGAGAACTGGCAGGCCGTGATGCAGGATCCGGCCCAGCTCCCCGCCGACATCCGCGCTTATCTCGAAGCCGAAAACGCCTACACGAACGAGAGGCTGGCCGGCCAAGCACCACTTGCCGAGCGCCTTTTCCAGGAAATGAAGGGCCGCATCAAGGAAGACGACAGCTCCGTCCCCCAGCCCGACGGTCCCTGGGCCTACTACTCGAGCTACATCACCGGCGGCCAGTATCCGCTGATCTGCCGGCGTCCGCGCGATGGCGGCGACGAGCAGGTCATGATCGACGGCAACAAGGAAGCCGAGGGCAAGGCCTATTGGACGCTCGGCGCCGTCACGCACAGCCCCGACCACCGCCATCTCGCCTACGCCGTCGACGACAGAGGCTCCGAAACCTACACGCTGCGCATT
>CAMDMH010000579.1 GCA_945901835.1 Devosia equisanguinis
CTAGAGCCACATATCCGACTGTGGAACACGTTCCAAGAGGTCGGCGGTCAGGGCTGGTCGTTCGGTCCAGACGGCCACACCGTTCCGGGCACTGACCAGCACGTGCGTTATCTGCACGAACTCTATCAGATCGCCGATCCCGGCTGCACCACGCGCGTCACCGTGCCGACACTGTGGGACGCCAAAACGAAGCGCATCGTGAACAACGAGTCCTCCGAGATCATCCGCATCTTCAACGACGCCTTCGCCGGCCTCACCGGCCCGACGCACGACTATTATCCAGAGCGACTGCGCGGCGAGATCGACGCGATGAATGCGCTTGTCCTGAAAGGCATCAACAACGCCGTCAACGGCTGCGGCTACTCGATCTCGCAGGAAGCCTACGATCAGTCGGTGAAGGTGCTCTTCTCGACGCTCGACGACCTCGACACCCGTTTATCGCGCCAGCGTTACCTATGCGGCGCAACACAAACCGAAGCCGATTGGCGCCTGTTCCCGAGCCTCGTCCGCTTCGATGCGATCTACTACGTCGGCTACAAGTGCAACCTTCGCCGGCTCGAGGAATATCCCCATCTGTCGAATTATCTGCGCGAACTCTATCAAACGCCCGGCATCGCGGAGGCCTGCGACATCGCCACAATGAAACGCGGCGTCTACAGCAAGGCAGGCCCCGTCGGTGGCAACGGCATCTTGCCTGTCGGCCCGATCGTCGACCACACCCGCCCGCACGATCGCAACCGATTCAGCCCCACCGCTTGAACCACCCGAGCCCATCGAGCGTAGCACCGCGCGGCGTGTACTCCGCACCGACCCAGCCGTCGTAACCGAGCTTGTCGAGAAGCCCGAAGAGATAGCCGTAATCGACCTCCCCCACATCGGGCTCGTGCCGCCCCGGCGTTCCCGCGAACTGCACATGCGCTGTTATCGGCAGCATCGCTTCGAGCGACGCCGCGATCTCACCGTGCCGCCGCTGGCGATGATAGAAATCGTACTGCAGCCGCACATTCGGCAGATCGATCTGCCGGATGATCCTTGCAGCCATGTCGAAATCGCCCAGAAAATAGCCGGGGTTGTCGTACAGGTTCAGCGGCTCGAGCAGCGCCTTCCCTCCGATCGGCGCGAGCTTGGCAGCCGCATGCCGCAGCGACGCCTCGAACGCCGCTTCGCTCGCTGTCGGATGCGTACCGGCCATCACGTGGATCATGCGGCAGCCCGTCGCCTGCATGTACTCGAACGCCGTGTCGAACAGCCGCCTGAACTCTGCCGCCTGCGAAGGTATCGCCGCGATCCCGCGCCCACCGATCTCCGGCGCACCGCGCGGCGTATTGATCAGCACGAGTTCCAGCCCAGCATCCTGGAGGCGCTTGCCGATCGCGTCAGGTTTCTCGCCGTAAGGGTTCTGTACTTCGACCGCCTTGAACCCGGCGTCCCGCGCAGCAGCGAAGCGGTCGAGCAGCGGCCACTCGTTGAACATCAGGTTCAGGCTGGCGGCGAATTTCGGCATGGGGCCTCGCGGTTTCGGCATGGTGTCTCGGCAAAGCGGAGCTATACCACACGGGCCACATTGATGAACCCGGGAGTGCTCGACGCAATGCCGTGGATCGAACCGCTCACTTTCACGGGCAACACTGTCTCGCTGGTCCCGCTCGAACGAGATCATACACCAGCTCTCGCCGAAGCCGTCCGTGACGGCGAGCTATGGCGGCTCTGGTACACGTCTGTGCCGAGCCCGGAAACCATGCCGGCCGAAGTCGCGCGCCGTCTTTCACTTCACACCAGTGGCTCGATGTTACCTTTCACGGTCATCGACCAGACGACCGGCGAACCCGCCGGCATGACGACCTACATGAACATCGACCACGTCCATCGCCGCGTCGAAATCGGCAGCACCTGGTACCGCAAGAGCGTTCAACGCGGCCCGGTGAATACCGAAGCGAAGCTGATGCTACTTACTCATGCGTTCGAGAAACTCGCGTGCATCGCCGTCGAATTCCGAACGCATACCCTCAATCACCAGAGCCGCCGTGCCATCGAGCGCCTCGGCGCCAAGCTCGACGGCATTCTCCGGTCCCATCAGCGACTGCCGAACGGCACCCTGCGGGACACGTGCGTCTACAGCATCACCGAACCGGAATGGCCGGCCGTACAGGCCAACCTCGAATGGCAACTCGTCAAACCGCGCTGATCTATCTCGCGACCGGCACGGGCCCGCCCGCAGCCGAGCGCGACGGCTTCGTCGAAATGGAGATACCGTTGAGCTGCCATTGCCCGGCGACCTGTTCATAGATCAGGTCGAACACCACCCGGTTGGGCTCGGTTGCGAAATGCCCTTTCAGGCGAAGCCGGCGTTCTCCGTCGAGCGACGGTTGCTCGTCGAGTTCCGGCGCGAGTATCGCCGCCATCGACAGATCGAGACGCGCCCGCCTCATCTCGGCGAAGATGTGAGCAAGATCCGAAGCCGAGTTCTTCTCGCGGAACGACGGCGCCGCGATGTCCCGAAGCACCGTATAGTTGCCGCTGCGGTTGGCATCGTTGAGAGCGAGTAGGCTCGTCCGCACGAGATACTGCACCTGAACCTGCATCGCTTGTCCGTTGGAAGCCGGCAGCGGCGCGGCTGCTTTTGTAGCAACCGCTTTGGGTTTAGCGGCTGGCGGTGGAACGGTCTGGCTTTGCCATCCCTGCCCGACGGCGACAGAACTGCACGCGACGATGAGAATAGCGGCCGGCAGCCAAGTGTTACGCATGTCATTACTCACTTTCTGATGATTCACTCGACCAAAACAGCGACTACTTCCAGGTCAATTGCAGTCCGAGGCGCGAACCGACCGAACCGTCGTAAGTGCTGATACCGACGCCGCCCGCCAGCGCCAGAGAGGTGTTGGTTCCCAGGAAATTTCGGTCGAGCACGCCCAGCGCGCTGAGGCCGATCGCATGCTTTCCCTGGTACTCGCCCCAATTGAAGCGCAAGCCGAACGTATCGCCCGCGAGTAGCACCGGATCGGATACGGCCAGCGCTACCGCGACGCCGTCCAGCGCCTTGTCCGCCTTTTTGTCGGCAGACGTGATCCGCGCATCCATGCCCTTGATCCGATTGTCGAAGGTTCCAACGGTATCCTCGACGCTCGTCAGCCGTTGTTCCGAGGAAGTCAGCCGTGTCTCGGTGTTCGCCACGCGCGTCTCGACGCTCGAAATCCTGGTGGTGTTCGATGCGATCTGAGCCGTGTTCGACGCGGTCTGATTTTGCAGCGTCGAGACTTTTCCTTCGACCGTAGAGACGCGGCCGGTGAGTGCCGTCACGTTGCCCTCCGTCGTCGTCATCCGCCCTTCGAGACCGCCGATGCGCGTCGTGTTGCTGGTCACTTGCCCTTGCAGCGTGGTGACCTGCCCCTCGACATTGGTGATACGCGTCGTGTTCGAGGCGATCGCAGTCGTGTTGGCAGCCGTCTGCGTCTGCAGTGTCGAAACGTTGCTCTCGACCGTGGAGACCCGCCCGGTCAACGCCGTGACGTTCCCC
>CAMDMH010000580.1 GCA_945901835.1 Devosia equisanguinis
TGGCCACCTCGCGCCCGCTGCAGCCCCGGGATCGGCCAGACGCCGCCTCGCCACTGAAACCGACCCCCATGTCCGCGCCGAATGGCAGGCCCTCTGCGATCCAGCGCAATAGGGGATATCCTACCGCAGCAGCAACAGCGGACACTCCAGGCTTTCTGCCAGAGGCCTCAGATTACCGCTGTCCGGCATCAGCAAGCCGCCGAATCGCGCGATGATCAGCCCCGGCAGCAGCCGCCGCAGCGCCTCCGCAGCAGCCGCTTCCGCGCCGAACGTGATGATCGCGCCCGCCATCGTCACGTGCGGGTGCTCCGTGATCACCAGCCGTGAGGCATTATCGAGTTCGGCGAGCGCGTTCTCGTCGGACGCAACGAGGCACACAACGATCGAACCCTCGACGACGGCGGCAAGTTTCTCCGCCGCACTGACCATCGCCGGCAGCAACTCCGCATGCTCCAGCGCGATGACGATCGGCCCGCTCGTCCGCGACGCCTTCGGGCCGACCACCAGCAGCCCGGTCGCATCCACTACCGACTCGAGCACCTCCCTCAGCGACGGACATGCCGGCGATGTGAACGGCTCTGCCAGCGCTACCGCATTCCACGGCCCGCACGCCGAGCACACAGCCGACAACGCACTGACTGCCTCGTCGCGCACGACACGCCTATGTACCTTCACGTCCAGCGCTTGCGCCCGCGCGATCACCTCGCGATGAAACGCCTCCGATGCGATTTTCAGATCACGCTCGAGTTCCTCGATCGAAAGCGCACGCCGCAATCGCCCGCTGAACGAGATCTCCCGCGCGAACGGATAGCGGGCCCACTCGATGAGCTCCTGGTTCTCGACGAACAGGCCTTCGATCTCCGATTGGAATGCACGCGCCAGCCACACCGCCCCATCGATCGCAACCGTACTCGCCGTGCCCGCCCCCAGATGCACGACGACACGCCCCTTGGCTTCGCTCGCCTCGGCAATGTGAATCATGATGCGTCACTCGCTTCGACTTGTTCGGTCTCGGCCATTGGCAGCACCGATCTCGTTTCTGCCCTCGTCGTCGTCGCCGGCACGCCGGCCGAATGCGCGCGCCCGCTCCGCGAAGCGGCACAGCTTCTCCTCGACCAGATAGTTGATGGTGCCTGCCTCGAACTTTCCGTCCTCGCCGCGCTCACCGGCCTTGACGCCCGTCAACAACTCGATGCCCTCGTCGACGTGCGAAACCGCGTGGATCTGGAACTGCCCCTTGGCGCACGCTTCCACCACGTCCTCGCGCAACATCAGATGCTGCGCGTTGGACTTCGGAATGAGCACACCCTGCCGTCCCGTGAGCTTGCGCGCGCGGCATACGTCGAAGAAACCCTCGATCTTCTCGTTGGCTCCCCCGATCGGCTGCACCTCGCCCCACTGATTGACCGAGCCCGTCACCGCAAAACGCTGCTCGATCGGCACCTCGGACAGCGCGGACAGCAACGCATAGAGTTCCGTGGATGAAGCGCTGTCGCCGTCGACGCCGCCGTAGGACTGCTCGAACACCAAGGTCGCCGCCATCGCCAGCGGCACGTCCTGCGCGAATCTCCCAGCGAGAAATCCCCACAGGATCATCACGCCCTTCGAATGCAGCGGACCGCCGAGATTGACCTCCCGCTCGATGTCGGTCACCCGCCCTTGTCCCATCCTGACGCGTGCCGTGATCCGCGATGGCCGGCCGAACGCAAAGTTGCCGAGTTGCATGACCGATAGCGCGTTGATCTGCCCGACCTTGGCCTCGTCGGTCGCAATGAACACGATCTCCCGATCGATCGTCTCCTGCGCCCGGTCCCTCAACCTGTCGGACCGCTGCGTATGCTCGTCGACGGCGCGCGCAACGTCGCGGCGCGTGATCGCGGAATTGCCGGCTTTTCCCGCCCAGTAGTCGGCTTCGCGGATGATGTCGGAAATTCGTCCGATCTCGATCGACAACTTTTCGCGGTCGCTCGCCAGCCGCGCGCTTTCTTCGAGCATCAGGGCGACGCCGCCAGCCTCCATCGGCCTCAACCCATAATTCCCGATGATCGAGGCCATCACACGCGCATAGTCGCGGTAGTTGGCGTCGGACCGCTCGATCGTATCGTCGAAGTCGGCCTGCACTTTGAACAGCCCGAGGAAATCGGGATCGTGCTGGCTGAGAAGATAGTAGAGTTCGCGGTCCCCCGTCAGCACCACTTTGACGTCGAGCGAAATCGGCTCCGGATCGAGCGACTGCGTCGACAAGGCGAATCCCGAAGTCTCGGAGGGCTGCTCGATGCGGATCTCCCGAGACTTCAGCGCACGCTTCAGCGCCTCCCAGGCGAACGGCGACATCAACAGCTTGCGCGCGTCTATCAGCAGATACCCGCCGTTCGCGCGGTGCAGTGCCCCCGGCTTGATGAGCAGGAAGTCCGTCATCAACGCGCCCATCTGCGCGATGTGATCCACGCGCCCGATCAGATTGGAATAGTTCGGATTGAGCTCCTCGACGACCGGCGCATGCGGCTTGCCCTCGCCATTGCTGACGATCACGTTGATCATGTAGCGGCGGAAGCGCGGATCGCGCGACGTATCGACCGGCTGCTTGACGATCTGGCTCTCCTCGTCGTTCGATGCCAGGAACAGACCGACGTTTCGCACGAGGTCCTTGTGTGCCGCTTCCAGGTGCTTGACCACGTCGGGCACGTCGGCGAACAACGCTTTGATGTCGTCCAGCGCCTCGATCACGGCGATGTTGGCGACTTCCTCGTTCAGCTCGGAAAGCCGGTTGCGACGCAACTTGTCGCTCTTGGGAACCGCCTCGAGAATGCGCTCGAGTTCCTTCTGCAGCGCCTCGATCTTGGCCTCGACCGCCTTGCGCATCTCCTCGGGAAGCCCGTTGAACACCTCCGGCTTCACCACCTTGCCTTCGTGCATCGGCGCCATCGCGAAGCCCGTCGGCGTGCGCATGATCGCGATGTTCTGCAGTTGAGCCTTGCGGCTCAGCGCCTCGAACACTTCCTCTTGCGTCGATCGCGTCTCGCTCTCGATCGACCGCCTGCGCGCCTGATAGTCCTCGCCTTCGAAGATCTGCGGCAGCGTGATACGCAATTCGTCGATCGCCGCCACCATCCCCTTTTCGAGAAGGCGAGCGCGGCCCGGCGGCACCCGAAGCGCCCGCGGCTGGTTGGGATTGTCGAAATTGTAGATGTAGACCCAGTCGAAGGGTGCCGGCAGGCCATCGGCCTTCTCCGTCAGAAACGATCGTGTCGCCGTGGCCTTGCCGGAGGCGGGGGGGCCGAGCACGAAAATGTTGAAATCGTTGGACTTCATGTTGGCGCCGAACTCGATGGCGCGCAGCGCCCGGTCCTGTCCGATCAGACCGGAGATAGGCTCCAGCTCGGCCGTGGTCTTGAACCCGAGCTTGCCGGGATCGACAGTGCGGCGCAGCGCCTCGACGGAAAGCGGCGTGTGAGAGGCAGCCGGCAAGATCTCGACCGGCGTTTCGCTCTTGGCGTCGGATGGGCCT
>CAMDMH010000581.1 GCA_945901835.1 Devosia equisanguinis
CTCCACGCTTCCGAAATCCAGCGAATCCGTTCTACAGTGTGTCGGCATCGGGCGCCTGCTCCGCTTCAGGTGAAGTCGTTCTCGTAAAACAACTTTCCCTGATTCGGAGGCCCGATGTCGTCATCCATGGTGAGAAACGCGGGCTAGTCCGGGTAGTGGTTATCGCTTCCCCAACCGCATCCCGATTTGCTCTACTGGGGGTAACTCGAAATCGACACGTTGTTTCCGGAGGAAATCCATGGCTCGTCCCGCGCTCGATCTTTCCGTCGTGCTATCGATAAACGAGCGCACCAAACCGCTGCTGGAGGGCCGCGTGGAGGCGCATGGGCTGCGGCTGATCCCGACCGGCGTACACCCCTCCGAGATGTTCTGGCGACAGCTCAAGTATCAAGAGTTCGACGTCTCGGAGATGTCGATGTCCTCGCTCATCATCGCAAATTCGCGCGGCGACAGGACATGGGCGGGGCTGCCGATCTTCACGACGCGCGAGTTCTTCCATACGCGTGCGCTCGTGCGGGTCGATGCCGGGATCGAGAAGCCGGCCGACCTCAAGGGCAAGCGCGTCGGTGTGCCCGAGTATCAGCAAACCGCGGCGGTGTGGTCGCGGTGGGCGCTGCAGCACGAGTTCGGCGTCAAGCCGTCGGACATCGAATGGTTCATGGAGCGCACGCCGGAAGTCAGCCACGGCGGCGCGACCGGCTTCACGGCACCGCCGGGCGTCACCGTCAACCGCATCCCGCAGTCGACCAACATCGGCGAGATGCTGATGAAGAGCGAACTCGACGCCACGCTGATCTATCTCACCGACAAGAACCTCGTCGACCGCAGCCGGATCGACCTGATCGGATCGGGCAAGGTGCGCCGGCTGTTCCCCGATCAGCTCGCCGAGGGCCAGCGCCTGTTCAAGAAAACCGGGATCTATCCGATCAATCATTGCGTCGTCGTGCGCCGCAAGCTGCTCGAGCAGCATCCCTGGATCGCGCTCAATCTCTACAAGGCGTTCGTCGCGGCAAAGGACATGGGAACCGCGCAGATGATGTCGTCGATGGAGCCGTATCTGGCAACGGGCGCGATCGGCGCGGGCGTGACGGCAAAGGCCGGCAGCGATGCACTCGGCGCCGGGTTCAAGGCCGCGATCGACGCCGATCCGTTGGCCTACGGCTTCAAGGCGTCGAAGAAGGTTCTGGATACGATCGTCGCATCGAACCATGAGCAGGGGCTGGTGAAGGACCCCGTCAAGCTCGAGGAGCTGTTCTGGCCGAGCACGCTGGATCTTTGAGGTGAGGCAGTAGGCAGTAGGCAGTAGGCAGTAGGCAGTAGGCAGTAGGGGGACGCGATGCGGACTTCGATGCAAGCCAAACTCCGTGGCATCCTGGCCGCCACTTGTTGGCTGCTCCAAGTGCTGCCATCGGCACATGCTGACGAGGTCGCCGATTTCTATCGCGGCAAGACGCTGTCGATCGTGGTCGCGCACGAGGCCGGCACCGGTTTCGACGTTTATGCCCGCGCATTCGCCCGCTATCTCGGGCGGCACATTCCCGGTCAGCCCACCGTGATCGTGCAGAACATGCCGGGTGCGGGTGGGCTCAACGCCACCGCGTGGCTCTACAATATCGCGCCCAAGGATGGCACGACCATCGCCACCATCGTGCATGCGATCATGCTCGATCACCAACTCGGTGACAAACGCGGAAAGTACGAGGCGGCGAAGTTCTCGTACATCGGCAACATGGAGCGAAGTGTCGCGACGTGTGTGGTCACCGCGACGTCGGGTGTCTCCTCGCTCGACGATCTGATGCGGCGCGAAACGATTTTCGGCGGTGTCTCGCGTGCCGGCGCGCTCAGTCAGGGCACGCTGGCGTTGATTCATCTTCTGGGCGCGAAGATAAAACTGGTCGAGGGATACAAGGGTTCCGCCAATCTGCGGCTCGCGATGCAGCGCGGCGAGATCGACGGCATGTGCGGCATCCCCGTTTCGACACTGAAGAAGCAATGGCGAAGCGATATGGAAGCCGGCGCCTTCAAGGTCATCGTGCAGCTCAACGAGAAGCCGAGACCGGAGCTTGGAGGGGCCGCAATGCTCGCCAGCTTCGCGCGGTCGGACGAGGACCGGCAGGTTTTCGACCTGATCTTCGGCGCGCTGGTCCTGGGCAGAATGTACCTGGCTCCACCCTACATTCCGCCGCCCCGGCTCGCAGCACTTCGCGCCGCATTCGATGCAGCGATCAAGGATCCGGAGTTCCTCGCCGACGCGGCGAAGAGCCAGATGGAGATCACGCCGCAATCTGGAGCAGAAGTACAATCGCTGATCGAGCGGTTCACTTCTGCACCGGCGGCGATCGTCAAGCGCGCACGGTTGGCGATCGGTGCTGATCAGGCGAATTAGAAGGCGCCGCCTTCTACACCGTAAGCCGCTCGTCGATCCAGCGAGCGAGCGCGATCGTGCGGTCGTCGCTGCCGGTGGGACCGACGACTTGCAGTCCGACGGGCATACCGGCGGGGCCGGTGTAGGCCGGTAATGACAATGCGGGGCCGTGCATCAGCGTCCAGATGCGGTTGAAGGCCGAGTTCGAGACCGAGGTGAGGTCGGCGACGGCTTCGCCGGCTGCAGCCGGAGTGATGAGAACGTCGCAGCGCGTGAAAATCTCGGCCAGAGCGCGGCGGCAGGCGAGCGCGTGCTGGTGCGCCTTGTCGACGGTCGCCTGATCGTTGCGCTTTGCCTGCGCGTTGGCACTCTGGATGTAGTGGTTCATCCGATCGAGATGGCGGGCCATCTCGGCGCCGAGCGCGCGCGTGCCCTCGGCCGTCGAGATGACCCGGAAGCTGTCCTCGATCCCCTTGAAGACCGGCGGCATCTCGGCATCGACGATCGTCGCGCCCGCCTTCGCGAGCGCGGCGGCGGCGCTTTCCACCGCCTTCTTCGACGCGGGCTCGGCCTGCTCCCAATTGATAGAACGGCACACGCCGATACGAGGTGCGCCATCGATGCGCGTCGCGGAAGGGGGCGGCGTGTAGCCGACGAGTGCCGCGCGCAGCAGCGCGATGTCGTCTAGCGTGCGTGCGAAGAGGCCCATGGTGTCGAGCGTCGGGCGAAGATGCCGGATGCCGCCGCGGTCGATACCGGTGAGGCTCGCCTTGTAGCCGACGACGCCGCAGAACGATGCCGGCAGGATCGTCGATCCTCCCGTCTGCGAGCCCAGCGACAGCGGCACATGATAGTCGGCGACGGCGGCCGCCGAACCGCTCGACGAGACGCCGGGACTGCGCGTTGGATCATGCGGATTGCGCGTCTCTTTCGGTACGGGGCTCGCGAACTCGGTCGTGACGCATTTACCGAGGATCACCGCCCCTGCCATCCTGAGCAGTCCCACGGCCGCCGTGTCCGCATGCGGTATGTGGCCGCGATAGATGTCCGAGCCGTAGGCCGTCGGCATGTCGTGGGTGTCGAAGATGTCCTTGATGCCGACGGGGACGCCGTGAAGAGGACCTCGTCGCGGCTCGGC
>CAMDMH010000582.1 GCA_945901835.1 Devosia equisanguinis
CGAGCCCCGCGAAGTGCGAAGCTTGCGCGATTTTCGTTGCTGGTGCCCCGCCCCTCGCCGCCGACGCCACAGCGTCAGCACCAACCCGAAGCCACCGATCCAGGTAGAAATCACCGGGCCGGTGGAAGCCTTTGCCGCGGTATTCGGCCGACAGACTGAAGTTCTCGCCGCGCGCCGCCATGAGACCGGTGTAGCCGATCAAGTCCCAGTTGAGGCAGGCGGCAAAGCCGTTGCCGAAGTCACCTGTCGACGCGGCGCCGAGAATGGCGAACGAGCCCCATGGCGTCGCGGTCGTCGCGCCGATGCTGCCCATCGCGACGCGGCTGTCGGCTTGTGCGTTCACATCTGCGGTCAGCCAGTCGTTGACGCCGTAGCGCAAGTACGACGACGCCATGTATTCGCCGTTGTGGTAGGCTCGCTCGTTGTCGCGCAGGTAGGACGGGACGCCAGCGGTGGCCGCCCATTCGCTGGTGCCCGCCCGCAGCAGATTGGTCGCGCCGAACGTCGTGAACGTCTCTGTTCGCCGGGCACCAGTGTGATCGACGATCGAGAGCGTGATCTCGTTGGAGCCCGTGGCGAGCGGCAGATCACGGATATTGTACGTTCCTGGCCGCAATCTCAGGTGTTGGACGATCACACCATTGACGATCACATCGACTTCGGAAGCCCGGTCGAGCCGCAGCGAGGCGCGCGCGGTCGGGCCAGAGACTTCACCGGGCGCGAGCTTGTAGGAGGACTTCTCGATCGACACGCCGAGCATCTCGACGGAGCGCTGCAGGGGCGCCGCCAATGGCTCGGTGTCACCGAACGACAGCCGCAGCTGAGACTCGGGAAAGTCGTAGACCCCGCGCGAGCTCTGCCGCTTGAAGCCGGCCTCGTGCTGATAGATGCACCTCGCTCCGGTGGGGCAGATGTTGGCATCGACGTTGCCTTCGTAGAGGAATCGGTTCTCCAAGACGAGGCCGTAGAGGCGCGCAACAGCTTCGAACCCCATCCTCTGGCCGAAGCCTGAAAGCGGCGACGCCTGGGCTCCGGGCATGTCGGTGCCCCATACGTAATCGATGCCCGAGATCAGATTGACATAGCCGGAGACCTTTGCCGGCTGGCGCAGCGCAGAGCTGACCGGAAAGGCGCTTCGGCCGCCGACGCTGATATCGCTCGTCAGGCGGAGGTCGGTGGCCAGGTCGAGCCGCAGTTCCTGCAGGCCCTTGTCGAAGCTCAGATTGACGCCGGCCGCCTTGACTTCATCGAGCGCGACGAAGCCGCTCGGCGCCGACATCTTGTCGAGACCGAGTTTCGAAGCGCCACTAAGCGTCGATTGCAGTCGCTGCTTCAGCTCGGGCAAACTCACGAGCAGGGAGTCGTCGGGATTGACCCGAGCGGTGACTTCACCGAGCAGTGTCTCGCCGTCTTTCAATGGCAGGGTAAGCGTGATGACCTTGCCGGTCGTATTGAAGTGGTTCGTTATTGTCTTGACGAATTCTGGTTCTGCTGCATGCAAGGGATTCGTAACCAAGATCAGGCATAGTGTGAGCACAATTCGACGGATTGCCAAGAACGCCCAAAGCGGCCGGGTAAAACCCGACCGCTCCAGCGTCCAAAGAATGTAGTGGCGTTGCGCCACGTGCGATTGCTCCGTTAAGGCGGGGCACTCGACGCAAAAAAACAACGCAACCAAAAGCAACTACGGCATCGAGGTCAGCGCTTTTGCGGCCGCATCTCGACGCTCGCCTGGATCGCGCCGACGTTGGCGGGAACCTCGACCGGCAGAATGAACTTGCGCCGCTTGCCCGGCTGCACGAGACCGCTGCCCAGATGCTCGCTGAGCAGACCCGATGGCAGCGTCTCCGACCATGATCCGCCCGCCAGGCGAACCGTCGATTGCGGCAGCAGCGCGTGCACATTGGTAGGATTCAGCACCGTCATCGTCGGACGGCGCTTGCCGCCTTTGTCGACCACGACCCCGGTTGCCACCACCTGCAGGCTGGGCGTTCCGCGCGCTGGCGCGACGTTGGCGATGACCCCCATGCTGACCACGACCTGAACGCCCTTGTGGTCCTTGGGCATCTTCACGGGCACCTGGTTGAAGAAGATGTAGAAGCTCTGGCTTGCCTCCAGCATCGGATCGCCCAGCCATTGCACGCGGAAATTCTGCGTTCCGCCCGGCGGGATCAGCGCCATCGGCGGCATCAGCAGAAATTCGTCGCCGGCCTTCGCCGTCTGCGATTTCCCGTTCTCGTCGAGGATCATGCGCTGGACCAAGGCTTCGATGGCCAGCGGCTGCGGGCTATCGTTCAGAACTGTGACGGTTGCGCGGTTCTTGTCACCCACGGCGACCAGCTCGATCTGGACAGGCAATACCGTCAAGGCCAAGGCCGGACCGAGTGAACTCATCGAGTACACGAACGCCAGTGAGGCAAGTACTGTGCGCCACGATCTCATGTGCATCTCCTGCGGAGTAGAAAGGATAATGGAGCGCAACCGGTTCGAGCCGGGGGCGCTCCACGCATTCAAGACGTAACTGTCAACAGGGCGACGCTTCACTGAGGCGTAAGCGTGACACGAAGCGTGTCGGTGTAAGCGCCGGTGATCAGCGGCAGCGAAGGCGCTAGCGGCGTGATCGAGACGGTGAGGTTGCCGGAGTTGGCGGTTGCGACGGACTGCTGGGCGCCGGTCTCAATGCCGGTCGCAGTCCCGACTGTCGACGTATTGAGATTGGCCGTTACGCTGTTCCAGGTGGCCGACGCCGTATAGTTGATGATGTTGGTGAAGCCGGAGGGCGGCGCACCGGCGTTGACGACGCCGCCGCTCAACGAGGAGAGCTGACGGAACGAGGCTGCGTTGCATGCCACGTTTGCGAACGGGGAGCCGGTCGGCATGATCGGGGTGGTATTCACGAAGCCCGCGACAGAAACCGGAATGGTTGCGGTACCCGCAGTGCCGGTCGCCAGATTGTTTATCGAGCAGGCTGTGGGGACAGTCGCAGTGATGTTGATGTCTTGCGTAGCGGTCTGGGCTTGGACAGTGCCGGCGCCCAGGATGACGAACGCAACTGCATAAGCAACTTCGCGGAACTTCCGCATGGCTATCTCCAACTTGATTCCGGGGTTACATTTTCATGCGGGCGGGAGGGCCATACGCCACGCTTGCCCCAGGCGCCTTTCACTGATCGGCACTTCACGCGTGCGCCAGCAGTTTCATTAAATGGTCCAGGCCGTGTGAAAACGATTTTGGCTCGCCCAAGAGCCCCTCAGGTTGTCTCAGGATAACCGAGGAGCGCCGTACAGAGCAATATTTTCCGACCGCGCTCGGCGGGTCTGTCGGTCGGATGACCTCACTGGTCAACGTCGTTGCGCGCAGATGGCCCCTTGAACGCCTACGGGCGCGTCGCCCCTACGCCCGGACCGCTGCTACCAGTGCCTTGACGCCGACGATGTTCAGCACGCGAGTGAAGTTGTAGCCGAGCACGGACAGCGCCATCTCGGTGGCGACCTTCGGCAG
>CAMDMH010000583.1 GCA_945901835.1 Devosia equisanguinis
ATAGAATGGGCCAACGAGTAGAATCGGCCAACGAATAGCTTCAGACCGGCCGAGTGGCGGCAGTCAGAACGGATCAGGACTTGATGCGCTTTCTCATCACGGGCACGGCCGGCTTCATCGGGTACCATGTGGCCGCGCGTATGCTCGACGAGGGCCATGATGTCACGGGGATCGACGGGTTCACACCTTATTACGACGTGAAGCTCAAAGAGAGCCGGCACGCGCTGCTCGCCGCACGCAAGGGGTTCGACGGCCACCGACTGATGCTCGAAGACGCGCCGGGGCTCGCGAAAGTGTGGTCGAGCCGTCCTTACGACGCAGTGATCCATCTCGCGGCGCAGGCCGGCGTGCGCTACAGCATCGACAACCCGCACTCCTATATTGACGCCAATATTCTCGGCACGTTCAATATTCTGGAGCTGGCGCGGCGCCATCCCGTGGGCCATCTGATGATCGCCTCGACCAGCTCGGTGTACGGTGCGAACACCCAGATGCCGTTCCGCGAGACCGACCGGGCGGTGCATCCTTTGTCGCTCTATGCCGCAACAAAGCTCGCGACCGAGCATATCGCGCACAGCTACAGCCATCTATGGAGCCTGCCGGTTACCGCGTTCCGGTTCTTCACGGTATATGGCCCGTGGGGCCGGCCCGACATGGCGGTGTTCAAGTTCACGCGCGGGATCATCGAGAAGACGCCGATCGACGTCTACAACAACGGCCAGATGAAGCGGGACTTCACCTATATCGACGACCTCGTCGAGGCGATCAGCCGGCTGGTCGTGTGCTTGCCGCCGCTGCCGGCCGCTCGCGAGGCCTCGAACGCCGAACGCGACACCGCACTGTCGCCGGTCGCTCCTTTCCGCGTGGTCAACATCGGCGGGGGGGAGCCGACGAGCCTGATCGCGTTTATCGAGGAAATCGAACGCGCCGTCGGGCATCCGAGTGTCCGCAACCTCATGGAAATGCAGCCGGGGGACGTCGTGAGCACCTTTGCCGCGGCCGATACGCTCGAAGCCCTGACCGGCTATCGGCCGGCAACCCCGGTTTCGGTGGGCGTGAAGGCGTTCGTCGCGTGGTATCGCGACTACTACAAGGTCTGAGCCATGCCCCGCGGGCAGGCGGCGCAGTCGAGATGGTTACATTGACAACCCCGGCAACGCATCCTTATGTCTGCCTTCAGTTGCTGCCGGCTCGGCCGCGGCGTACGGCGCTAACGGACATAGACCGATCTCTCGGGCCGGCTCTGGTGCCGGCACTCGTCCCGGCTCGGTGCTCTCGCGGTCGCCCGGCCCTCGCCCGGCCTTGGGCTCACGCGTTTGACCTGCATGCGGACTGCACGGATTTCCGGGGCCCGGCGCCCGCACTCGAGGATTGACCACCGTCATGATGTCTATCGGCTCTCTCGCCTCCCGGATCTTCGGTTCTTCGAACGAACGCAAGGTCAAGAACCTGCGGCCCCGGGTGGCAGAGATCAACGCACTCGAGCCGGAGCTGATGGCGTTGTCGGACGACGACCTGAGGGCTCGAACCGCCCAGTTCCGCCAGCAACTCGCCAACGGCGCGGATCTCGACAGTCTTCTGGTTCCCGCCTTCGCCACGGTGCGCGAAGCCGCCAGGCGCACGCTCGGACAGCGCCATTTCGACGTCCAGATGATGGGCGGCATGGTGCTGCACAGCGGCAAGATCGCCGAGATGAAGACGGGCGAGGGCAAGACCCTGGTCGCCACGCTGCCGGTGTACCTCAACGCGCTGGCCGGCCACGGCGTGCATGTCGTCACGGTGAACGACTACCTCGCCAAGCGCGACAGCGAATGGATGGGGCAGGTCTACAAGTTCCTCGGCCTCTCCGTCGGCGTCATCGTGCACGGTCTCGACGACGAGGAGCGCAAGCTCGCCTACGACTGCGACGTCACCTACGGCACCAACAACGAATTGGGTTTCGACTACCTGCGCGACAACATGAAGATGTCGCGGCCCGAAATGGTTCAGCTCGGCAATCGCGGCAACGACGCGGTCGGACACTATTTCGCGATCGTGGACGAGGTCGACTCGATCCTGATCGACGAGGCGCGGACTCCGCTCATCATTTCAGGACCGGTCGAGGACAAAGCCGATCTCTACCAGGCGGTCGACGCCCACACGAAAGTGGTGATCGAGGCGCATGAAAAGATCGTGCGCGACCTCGAGCGCGACATGACCAAGTCCAACGGCGGCACGGTCGACAAGGAAGCGTTGAAGGAAGCGCTGAAGGAGCAAGGCTACTTCGAGCTCGACGAAAAGCAGCGGTCGGTGTCGCTCACGGAATTGGGCAACGGCCGGATGGAAGAAGTGCTCGCGGAACAGGGGTTGCTCAAGGGCACGCTCTACGACATCGACAACGTCACCATCGTCCACCACATCAATCAGGCGCTGAAGGCCCACGCCCTGTTCCGCCGCGACCGCGACTACATCGTGAAGGGTGGCGAGGTCATCATCATCGACGAGTTCACGGGCCGCATGATGCCGGGCCGGCGCTATTCGGAGGGCCTGCATCAGGCGCTCGAGGCGAAGGAGCATGTCGCGATCCAGCCCGAGAACGTCACGCTCGCGCAGATCACGTTCCAGAACTACTTCCGCCTCTACAAGAAGCTCGGCGGCATGACCGGCACCGCGCTCACCGAAGCCGACGAGTTCATGGACATCTACGGCCTCGACGTGATCGAGGTGCCGACCAACGTGCAGGTCGCCCGTCTCGACGAGGACGACGAGATCTACCGGACCGCGCCGGAGAAGTGGAACGCGATCATCGCCGAGATCGAGCGGGCGCAGGAGCGCCAGCAGCCCGTGCTCGTGGGCACGGTGTCGATCGAGAAGAGCGAACATCTGTCCGAACTGCTCAAGCAGAAGGGTGTCCGCCATCAGGTGCTGAACGCCCGCTATCACGAGCAGGAAGCCATCATCATCGCCCAGGCGGGCCAGCCCGGCGCCGTCACCATTGCGACCAACATGGCGGGCCGCGGCACCGACATCAAACTCGGCGGCAACGTCGAGTACAGCGTCAAAGAATGGGTCATGGAGCGCGAGGCGGCCGGCAGTGTGCCGACCGAGAGCGAGATCGCGGGGAAGCAGACCGAGATCGAGGCCGAGGTCGACCGCAACAAGGAGATCGTGAAAGCGGCTTCCGAGACGATCGAGCTGGCACCAGCCAAGGGCAAGCGTCCCGCCAAGACCGTCGAGAAGCCGGGCGGGCTCTTCGTCATCGCCACCGAACGGCATGAAAGCCGGCGCATCGACAATCAGCTTCGCGGCCGTTCCGGCCGGCAGGGCGATCCGGGCCGCACCAAGTTCTACCTATCCCTCGAAGACGACCTGATGCGCATCTTCGGTTCGGAGCGCATGGACAGCGTGCTGCGGACGCTCGGCCTGCAGGAAGGCGAGGCGATCATCCACCCGTGGATGAACAAGAGCCTGGAGATGGCGCAGAAGAAGGTCGAGGCGCGCAACTTCGACA
>CAMDMH010000584.1 GCA_945901835.1 Devosia equisanguinis
GCGAGCTGTTGCGATCCTTGATGATCGCATCGAGCCGGGCATGGTTCGCCGGGCTCACGTGGAGGCAGATGTCATCGCGTCTCATGCCCCGCACAATGACTGATTTGCGGCCCGACGGGAATCATCTGTCAGACGGGGAACACTAGCAACGTCAGGGCTCTAGTGTAGCTTTTGCATCTGACGTTTGGTCAAGAGGCTAGCCGCGAGCGGGTCCCAAACGTCAGATGCGCTACACTAGCTCGCACATGTAAAAGTCGGCGAGGCCAACGAGAGACTATTGGGAGGATGCATGAAGCGCGGGATCACGGCTGTGGCCGCTTTGCTTGCCGGTACGGTGCTGATCGGCGGCGGTGCGCGGGTAGATTTAGCGCATGCCCAGGCGTTTCCAGATCGAGCGCTGAAGATGGTCGTCCCGCAACCGCCAGGCGGCGGGTTCGATCTCGTCGGGCGTGTCACGGCCGACAAGCTCGGTCAGGTGCTGGGGCAGACGGTGATCGTCGAGAACCGGTCGGGTACGGGGACGCTTGTCGGTACCGATTCGGTCGCGAAGGCGGCACCGGACGGATACACGATGGTGGTCGGCGGGCTGCCGAACATCGTGCTCAATGTCGGGCTCTATCCGAAGCTGCCCTACGATCCGATCAAGGATTTCGCGGTGGTCGGGATGGCCGTCAGCTACGGCTATGCGCTGGCGACGCGGAAAGATCTGCCGCAGCCGGATTTCAAGTCGATCGTCGCGTTCGCCAAGGAGAACCCGGAAAAGGTGACCTACGCATCCGGCGGGCGCGGTACTGGTCAGCACATCGCGATGGCGGTGGCGGCTCACCTTGCGGGCACGAAGATGACGCACGTTCCCTATCGGGGCGCGCAAGCGGCGTACCAGGACATCCTCGGCGGGCGGGTCGATCTGTTCTTCGACAACGTGTCGACGGCGCTGCCGTTGATCGACGACGGCCGCGTCAACGTGCTCGCGGTTTCCACGCCCAAGCGGCATCCGCGCTTGCCGAATGTGCCGACGCTGATCGAGGCGGGGCTCGGCGATTTCGAGATGGAGACGTGGTTCGGTGTGTTCGTCCCGGCAGCGACGCCGGCACCGGCGCTGGAAAAGCTCCGGGCCGGGATGGCACAAGTCGTGCAGCGCCAGGATTTCGCGGCTGTGTTCGAGAAGACCGGCGGTATTCCGATGAAACTTTCGGCAGCGGAAGCCGAAGTACTCGTCAAACGTGAAATGACGCGATGGACGAAGCTTCTGAAGGACGCTTCCGTCTCCGCCGAATAGCAGGCGCGGGTCAATCAACAGAGGGGTTTGCGATGTCGTCGTCTGGAAAGAAGCTTTTTTTGGCGACGGCGACGGCGCTGATCGCGGCAACGATGCCGTGTGCGGCTCAGACTGTGTGGCCGGATCGGACCGTAACGTTCGTGGTGCCGTTCGCGGCCGGCGGTATCAGCGATGTGCTGGCGCGGATGACGGCCGAGCGCTTGCAGGCGCGTCTCAAGCAGAACTTCATCGTCGAGAACGCGCTGGGAGCGGCGGGGACGATCGCTGCGACCCGAGTGGCGCGTGCCGATCCCGATGGCTACACGCTGTTCTGGGCGACCGTCGCGCAAGTGACCATCGCGCCGTTCACGCACAAGATCAGCTACGATCCGATAAAGGATTTCGCGCCGATTTCGCTGGTCGCGACCAGCCCGTTCGTAATCACCGTCGGCGAATCGGTGCCGGCGAAGACGCTGACCGAGTTCATCGCTCACGTGAAGTCGAAACCGGGGCAGGTGAGTTATGGTTCGGCCGGGGCCGGTTCGCTGACGCATCTAGCAGCAGCCTTGTTCGCCAAGACGGCCGGACTGCAAATGAACCATGTGCCCTACAAGGGCATCGCGCCGGCATTCCAAGATCTGGTTGCCGGTCATATCGCGATGATGTCGCCATCACCGGTCGAGCTGAAGCCGTTTCTGGAGAAGGGGAGCCTGAAGGCGCTTGCGCTGACCGACACGAAGCGCTCGAAGGTGCTGCCGGATGTTCCCGCGATTACCGAATTCATGAAGGCCGAGCCGGTCGTCACGTGGAACGGGCTGATGGCTCCGTCCAAGACACCGGCGGCGGTGGTCGACCTGCTGTCGCGTGAAATCCGCGCGGCTGCGCAAGATCCTGTCTTTCTCCAGCGGCTGGCGGTCATCGGCGTAGATCCGGTGCTGCACACGCCGCAGGATTTCGCGAAGCTGATCGCCGAAGAGACGGAACGCTGGCGCACGATCATCCATGATCTCGGGCTCAAAGTGGCTCAGTGATCGGCTGGGCATACTTCGTGCTTGCCGGTGAGGCCGGCGCCGCCGATATGTGAAGCCACAGGATTTTCGTGGTGGCTCGCTCTTGCGCGCGCCGCCGTAGTGATCTTCAATCGATGCACTTATCATATCAGGGGTCTGCCTGGACGGTGGGGCAGCCAACGGAGCCGAGAGATGCCGATGAAGTTTCGCAGATCGATACTTGGCCTTGCCACGACGCTGACGATGGCCTCGGCCGTGACGGCTCAGGAATATCCGAGCCGGGCGATCACGCTCGTCGTGCCGTTCGCCTCGGGGGGCGGCATCGATGCGAGTGCGCGCCTGCAAGCACAGGTGCTTGGGGAGATCCTAGGCCAGCTCGTGGTCGTCGAGAACGTCGGGGGAGCCGCCGGTACGATCGGGAGTGCGAAGGTCGCCAATGCGCGGCCGGACGGCTACATGATGCTGATCGGCAATTCGGGTACGCACGCCTATAGCCAGACCCTCTACAAGAAGCAGCCGTTCGATTCGGTGAAGGACTTCGAGCCGATCGGGCTCGTGACGGAATCGCCGCGTATCCTGCTCGGCCGCAAAGATCTGCCCGTGAAAGACCTCAAGGAGTTCGTCGTCTACGCGAAGGCCAACCAGGCCAAGATGCAGTACGGCTCGGCTGGCGTGGGATCGGGAACGCATCTGCCGTGTGCGTTGTTCAACAGCGTAGTGGGATTGAAGATCGAGCACATTCCCTATCGCGGCGCGGGGGCGGTCCTTCAGGATCTGCTCGCGGGGCGTATCGACTACATGTGCGATACGATCCAGACGGGGGCGGCGCGCGCGAAGTCCGGGCAGGTCAAAGGGCTTGCCGTGATGGCGCCGAAGCGGCTTTCGATCATTCCCGATGTGCCAACGACAGGCGAGCAAGGCATTGCCGGCGTGGAGGCGACGGTGTGGAACGGCTTCTTCTTCCCCAAAGGTACGCCGAAGCCGATCGTGATGAAGATGCACGCCGCACTCCAGACGATGCTGGCGCGGCCCGACACCGCTGGCAAGATGGAGAGTTTCGGTCTCGACATCGTGCCGCCGGAGCAGCGCTCGCCCGAGTATCTGACGAAGCTGCTGGGCGAGGAAATCGAGCGGTGGGGTAAGCTGATTCGCTCGACGGGCATCACCGTCGAAGAATAAGATCAAAGCAATCACGAAGAGGGAGGCACGCCGGTGCTC
>CAMDMH010000585.1 GCA_945901835.1 Devosia equisanguinis
AGTCGATCTTCCCCGAGCCGAGTACGGGAATGTTCCCCACCACCATCACGGCCTTCGGCACCTAAATCTCGGGAAAGCCCGCCGCCTGCGCGCGCCGCAGCAGCTCGCTCTTGTCCGCGTCGGGCCGGTCCGTGATGAGCACGAGCTGCTCGCCCTTGCGCGGATCGGGCAAGGATATGACGACGTGATTGCCTTCGGGCCAGATCGATGATGCCAGCGTCTCGACCGCCGCCAGAGACACCATCTCGCCGCCGATCTTCGCGAACCGCTTTGCCCGTCCGCGGATCGAAATGAACCCCTCGGCGTCGATCACCACGATATCGCCGGTGTCGTGCCATCCCCCTTCCGGCGGCGTGACGAGGCCGGGCACGTCGGCATGGAGATAGCCGAGCATCACGTTTGGCCCGCGCACCACGAGCTTGCCGCCCTCCGTGATCCCCTCCACCTCATCGAGCCGGTACTCGATGCCCGGCAGCAACCGCCCCACGGTTCCCGGCCGGTTGTCGTTCGGCAGGTTGCACGCGATGACAGGCAAACACTCCGTCGCGCCATAGCCTTCAGCGATCGTCGTGCCGCCCTTCGCCCACATCGCGCGCGTCGCGTCCTTTACGCGCTCCGCGCCCGCCACCACGAACCGCACGCTGGCGAGATCGTCCGGCTCCGCCGCGCGGCCATAGCCTTGCAGGAACGTGTCCGTCGCCACCATCACGGTCGCCTGCGTCTCGCGGATCAGCTTCGGGATCTGCTTGTAGTGCAGCGGGCTCGGGTAGAGCACGACCTTCAGGCCCGACAGCAGCGGCATCAGCGAGCCGGCCGTCAGCCCATAGGAATGGAACATCGGCAGCGGGTTCATCATCACGTCGGCGGGCGACAGCGCCCCGCCCGCATGTTGGTAGATCTGTCGCGCATTGGCGACGAGGTTGCGGCTCGACAGCGCGACGCCCTTCGGCGTGCCCTCGGTGCCCGACGTGAACAGCAGCAGGGCCGTCTGCTCCGGCCGCATCGCGTAGCCGCGATGAACGCTGCCCGGCATCAGGCTCCGCACCACCCCCTTGATCTTGTCGAGCGTGCCGATGCTCTTCGCGACATCTTCGAGGTAGACGATCGCAACGCGCTTTCCAGGCGCGATCTCGGCAGCGGCGATCGCGGCGATCACGTCGTCGAGCTTGCCTTGATCGACGAACCGCCGTGACGTGATCACCTTCGAGATCTGGCCGGTGCGCACGGCCGAGACGAGATTGCGCGATCCGGCCGTGAAGTTGAGCAGCGCCGCCACGCGCCCGAATGCGTTCAGTCCGAACAGCGACACCACCATCGCGTTGACGTTGGGCAGCAGCACGCCGACCGCCTCGCTTCGGCGCGTACCCTCGGTCAGTTTGGCGCCCAGGACCAGCGCGCCCAGGATCAGCCGCTTGTAGGTCAGCGGACGCCGATCCGTATCTTCCAGGATCGGCTTGCCCGAGCCGTGCTTCGATGATGCCGCGAGCAGCGCCGCAAACAGCGTCGTGTCTGCGATTTTCGCGTCGAACTGCTGAGCTGCCATCCCCCCGGCCTTCCCTGGAATGTCGTGCCTTTTGCCCGACCTTGCCCGCACTCGTCCGCCCACGCAATCGCATCGCCGTGCCTCACCGCGAGGTGCTTCGCCGCAACCCGACATGGCCCGCCGCATCGGCCTGATGTAAGATGACCTCGGCGCGCTCGGTGTGGCCGAACTCGGGAAGCAGGAACGGTGACCATGAAGGTGACGGACGTGTTGGCAGATGGCGCGATGCGCAGCGACTTCGATGATCTCGCGCGCCGTTTCGATCTGACGCCCGAGCAGGCCCAGGCGGTCATCGGCAGAGTTCTGCCGGAAGTCTCGCGCCGCCTCGAACGCAACAGCTTGTCGCGCGGTGGCGTCGCCGATCTCCTCGCGATGCTTGGACAGGCGCAGGCAGCCCCACCCGATCTCGCCACGGAAGCCGGGCGCCACCGCGGCAATGCCTTCCTCGAACAGGTATTCGGTAATCGCGACGGCAGCCGCGCCGTGGCGGCCCGCGCAGCCTCGGCCAGCGGCGGCCTCGGCGACATCCTGTCCAAGATCCCCAACCTCGGCGGTGGCGCGCCTGCGCCCTCGGGACAAGGCGGAAGCATGCCGTTTCCGATGCCCACCGGCAGTGGCGGCGGCTTCGGCGGCGGATTTCCCAGCGGCAGCGGCTCGCCCTTGCCCGGCCCCGAAGGCATGTCGCCGCCAGGGCAGGTTTCCGGCCGCAATCCCTACGGTGATCTCTCGGACATCGTCAGGCGCGGCGGCAGCGGCGGCTCGAATGTCGGCGGTGGCACGCTGTGGCGCATGGTTCGCAGCATCCTCGGCTCCGCCATGGGCTTCCAGAGCCGCGGCATCATGAGCTGGATCGTGCGCATGATCGTCATGCGCTACGGCTGGGGCATCCTCCAGACGATCCTGCGCCGTGTCTTGATGGGCGGCCGCTGACGCCACCGTCGTCGCGCGGAGACGCGCCAAAGGCCCGACCTGCCTTCAGGTCGAGCCTTTCGGTGGACTCGTGTATCAGTGCTTCACTGCTTCTTGGCGGGGCGGGCGCGACGCGAGCCCCCGCTGGTGCCGCCGACGTTGGGACGGCACGGACGGGCTTCGATCTGGCAACCCCAGCCGCTCGTCTGCGAGCAGTTCATCGATTTGCTGCCGGCGATCCGCCAGCTGCCCCAGCGGTTGCCATATTCGAGCGCCGTGAAGCTGGACCAGCCGGCGATGGCTTCCTTCTCGGCTGCGGCCCGCGTCGCGTGCCCACTGCTCGAACCGGAGTGGAAATGATCGTTGAAGCAGACCCGCCCGCCTTCCGTCCGCTGGGTATGAAGAAATTCGAGACCCTGTGCACTCGCAGCGCCCGCTCCGATCATCGTCGAGCCGATCATTGTTGCCGCTGCGATGCCGACCGCCACACTAAGTCCACGTCTCATGCGAGGATCCTCTTCCTGTGAATCAATGCGCCGAATCGCTTTCAATGGTTGTGGCATACAACAGTCGCGTATCCATTTTGCATTGTGCTCAGTAAGTGTCTGCACGATTAAGCGAAAGCCGTTGCTGGCTGGCGACTTCGAATGCACGATCGGCAAGCAAGCTGTGCGTTCCCGGCATGCCTTGCTTGACCGCGAGCAGCGCGGAGCCTTGAACGAGGGCACAGTGCAGTGGCACCGAGTCGCGCCGCGTTCCCGACAATCCATCCGTTAGGCAGGATAATGCCGGTTCGCCAGCTCTCCCCTGAAACCATCAACCGCATCGCTGCCGGCGAGGTCATCGAGCGCCCGGCGAGCGTGGTGAAGGAACTCGCCGAGAACGCGCTCGACGCCGGCAGCACCGACATCGAGGTCGTCACCTCGGGCGGCGGTATCGCGCTGATCCGCGTCAGCGACAACGGCTCGGGCATGTCGCCTCAGGATTTGACCCTCGCCGTCGAGCGTCACGCGACGTCGAAGCTCTCCGAGG
>CAMDMH010000586.1 GCA_945901835.1 Devosia equisanguinis
CGTAGATCTGCGCCACCTGCTGGATGCAGTAGTTGTAGATCTGCGTCATGTCGGCCATTTGCGTCATCGGCGAGAACTTCAGGCCGAGTTCGTGCTGGGCCGACGCCACCTCGTGGTGATGCTTTTCGACGACAACGCCCATCTCGGCCAGAACCGACAGCATCTCCGAACGGATGTCCTGGCAGCTGTCGACCGGCGGAACAGGGAAGTAGCCGCCCTTGGTGCGCGGACGATGGCCGAGATTGCCCATCTCGTATTCGGTGCCGGTGTTGGACGGCAGCTCCGTCGAGTCGAGCTTGAAGCCCGTGTTGAACGGATCCGACGTGAAGCGCACGTCGTCGAAGATGAAGAATTCGGCTTCCGGACCGAAAAAGATGCTGTCGCCGACGCCGGTCGACTTCATGAAGATCTCGGCGCGCTTGGCGATCGCGCGGGGATCACGCTCGTAGAGTTCACCCGTCGACGGCTCGAGCACGTCGCAGAAGATCGCCAGGGTGGTCTGCGCGAAGAACGGGTCCATATGCACGGAACCCGGGTCCGGCATCAGCAGCATGTCGGAAGCCTCGATGCCCTTCCAGCCCGCGATCGACGAGCCGTCGAATGCATAGCCGTCCGAGAACACATCTGCGTCGATGCAAGATCCATCGGCGGTGACGTGCTGCATCTTGCCCTTGGTGTCCGTGAATCGCAGATCGACGAATTTCACGTCCTTGTCCTTGATCATCTTCAGGACATCGGCAGCTGTCGTCATGGAATGCTCCCTCATTAGCCGCAAGTAGGTGGTGGTTGGAGTAAGTGTGGATATGTTTCACGCAAGTCGTCGCGCCGAAACACGCAAGCCGGTGACGACCAGCATCGCGCGTGGTGCGGCATTCAGAACGATCGTCAGATGGCGTCGCGCCCCGTCTCGCCCGTGCGGATGCGAATAGCCTCCTCCACGTTCGAGATGAAGATCTTGCCGTCGCCGATACGGCCGGTCTTGGCGGCCTTCTGGATCGCTTCGACGGCCTTGTCCAGCATGTCGTCGGCGAGGATGACCTCGATCTTCACCTTGGGCAGGAAATCGACGACGTATTCGGCGCCGCGATAGAGCTCGGTATGCCCCTTCTGACGGCCGAAACCCTTGGCCTCGATGACGGTAATACCCTGCAGGCCGACTTCCTGCAGCGCCTCTTTCACCTCGTCGAGCTTGAACGGCTTAATGATAGCCTCGATCTTCTTCATACACGTAGGCTCCATGCTGGCGCTCGCCCACCGGGGCAGGCACCTCGCCTGCTGGTTAGCACGTGCCATGCCAACCTGTTTACAAGAATTAATTGGCCGAATAATCAGAACCTTAGGATTCAGCCGCCTGATGGGGCGAGGTCATCAAACCCCTGCATCTGCACATTCTTTGTGCGCAATGCACAAATGTTCATCAAACACAGCAAGCGCCGCAGCCACAGCTCCGGCATTCTGCCAAGCCGCTGAGCATCGCCCCTCCCGAACCCTCGCAGCATGTCTGCGGATGCCCAAAGGATAGACATGACCGGCCCCGAGTTGTTGACCACCGACGAGATGAGCCGCGCCGACAAACTCGCGGTAGAAGCCGGCGTGCCCAGCCTCACGTTGATGGAGAACGCTGGCCGCGCGGTCGCGAGGGAAGCGATGCGGATGGCCGCCGCGGGCAGCCGCGCAGTCGTATTGTGCGGCCCCGGCAACAATGGTGGCGACGCCTTCGTCGCGGCCCGCTTGTTGGCGGAAGCTGGCTATACCGTGAGCGTTTCCTGCCTCGTTACGCGCGACGCGTTGAAGGGCGATGCCGCCGTCATGGCGTCACGCTGGAACGGCCCGACCCAGCCCTACAGCGGCGCCCCCGCAGCAATCGCCAGGGCGGACCTCGTGATCGACGCGCTTTTCGGTGCGGGGCTGAAACGCGCGATCCACGGCACGGCCGCTGACCTCGTCGCCGCCGTGAATGGATCGGGCACCCCCGTACTCGCCGTCGACGTCCCCAGTGGCCTGGACGGTTCGACCGGCCAGCCGACGGGTCCCGTCGTTCAAGCCACCCGCACCGTCACCTTCTTCCGCCGCAAACCCGGTCACCTGCTGCTTCCTGGCCGCGCCCTCTGCGGCGAGACGATCCTCGCAGACATCGGCATCCCCGCGTCGGTACTTGGCGTTGGCCAGCAACCCACCAGTGCGAATGCCCCAGCGCTGTGGATCGCTTCGCTTCCAGTGCCCCGAATAGAAGGCCACAAATTCACGCGCGGCCATGTCATCGTGATTTCCGGCCCCGCCCACCGAACAGGCGCCGCTCGCCTCGGAGCACGCGGGGCGCTCCGAGCAGGCGCCGGCCTTGTCACGATCGCGAGCCCGCCCGACGCAATGGCCGAAAACGCGGCACACCTCACCGCAATCATGCTGGAGCCGTTCGACGGCCCGCGCGGCCTGGCCCAGGTGCTGGCAGACCCGCGCCGTAACGTCCTTCTGATAGGCCCCGGCGCCGGCGTCGGGATCGCCACACGCCTGTTGACCCAAGTCGCGCTCGACCACGACGCCGCCTGCGTGCTCGACGCCGATGCGCTGACCTCAGCTACCATCGATCAGGACGACGACGAGGTGCCCGTGGTCCATCACCTCTTCGCGCAAATCAAAGAAAATCCGGAGAGGCCGGTCGCGCTGACGCCGCACGAGGGAGAGTTCAAGCGCGTGTTCGGCGACCTGACCGGCTCCAAGCTCGACCGCGCAAGGGCGGCAGCCCGCACCTCCGGCGCCGTCGTCATCCTCAAGGGGCCCGACACCGTCATCGCCGCCCCCGACGGCCGCGCCGCAATCAACGAGAACGCACCGCCGTGGCTCGCCACTGCCGGCTCCGGCGACGTCCTCGCCGGCATCGTCACCGGCCTGCTCGCACAAGGCATGCCGGCCTTCGAGGCCGCCTGCGCCGCCGTCTGGCTGCACGGCGCCGCAGCCACTCTTCACGGTCCGGGCCTGATCGCCGAGGATCTGCCGGAGGCCCTCCCACGGGTGCTTGCTGCACTCCTTCGGTGAACAGCCCGCTGCACGCCTCCACGCAAACACTCACCCAGTACGCCCCCGCAGCGTGTCCTCCGCTGCAAGAAACGCCGCAACCTCCGCCGTCGCCTCGGGAGGTTCCCCCTGCGCGCCGATCTCCTCCATCAACCGCGCGATGGGCACGAACATCCGCGCGCCCCGGTCATAGATCCCGCCCTTGAACAGCGCGCATGCGGCGACTTGCCCATCGCGCGGTCCTCCCTCGAGCACGAACACCTGTTCGATCACCACGTTCGTCGCGTCCCACGTCAACAGCCGCGTCTCCAGCCGGAACCGCTGAAACGGCCGGATCTCCCGGCGGTAGCGGATGAGCACGTTGCTTGCGATCGGCGTCCAACGGTGCCGCAGAATCGCGCGCCAAAGGCCTGCACAGACCATCAGATCGAGCCGCCCTAGATCCATCAGCGACCACTAGTGTCTGG
>CAMDMH010000587.1 GCA_945901835.1 Devosia equisanguinis
AGCCTCCAAGAGCCCCTACGATCGACGACGGCCATGCACCAGTGTCATGATCGGGTGCAGCGGTCATCGTCGAAGGATCGAGAGATCGCTCGATTGTCATCCGTAATTTTCATTCGCGAGACCTTCGATGAACGTTGTCGCCCTCGATATCCCCGACGTGAAGCTGATCACACCGAAGCGGTTCGGCGACAGCCGCGGCTTCTTCTCGGAGGTGTACAAGGGCCGGGCGTTCGCTGCCGCCGGCATAGACATCGACTTCGTGCAGGACAACCATGCCCTTTCGGGTGAGGTGGGAACGCTTCGCGGTCTGCACTTCCAGAAGCCGCCCTTTGCGCAGACGAAGCTCGTGCGTGTCACCCGTGGGCGAATCTACGACGTTGCGGTCGACATCCGCCTGAAATCGCCGACCTATGGCCGCCACGTCGGCGTCGAGCTTTCGGCTGAGAACTGGGCGCAGCTTCTCGTACCCGCGGGATTTGCACACGGCTATTGCACCTTGGAGCCGAATACCGAGGTGCTCTACAAGGTCGACGCGTACTATGCGCCCGAGCACGACGCAGGCATCTTGTGGTCCGATCCCGCACTGGGCATCGCCTGGCCGGTGGAACCCGGCAAGGCGCACCTGTCCGACAAGGACAATCGGCTACCGGTCTTGAAAGACATTGGGCCTGCCTTCTGATCGAGCTGGCGGCCTGAACGAAACCGAAGCAAACCGAGGAATAGATCGCATGCGCGTCGTCGTGACCGGAGGCGCCGGATTCATCGGATCGGCCCTCGTCCGCCATCTCGTGGGCGTACGCGGTTTCACCGTCACCAACGTCGACAAGCTCACCTACGCGGCGAGCCTCGCCTCGCTCGACAGCATCGCCGGAAGTCCACTTTATCGACACGTCAAGGCCGACATCTGCGACCGTGCCGCGATGGATCAGGTGATGCGCGATGTCCAGCCCGACGCCATCATGCATCTGGCCGCCGAAAGCCACGTCGACCGCTCGATCACCGCCTCGGCCGAATTCATCGCGACCAATGTCGTGGGCACCCATACGATGCTGGAAGCTGCGCGGGCCTACTGGACAGCTCTCGGCGCCGAAGCAAAAGCCCGCTTTCGCTTCCTTCACGTGTCGACGGACGAGGTCTACGGTACGCTGCCACCGGACGGGTTCTTCGTCGAGACGACCGCCTATTCGCCACGCTCGCCCTACTCCGCCAGCAAGGCCGCTTCGGACCATCTCGTCACGGCGTGGCACGAAACCTACGGCTTGCCTTCACTCATCACCAACTGCTCCAACAACTACGGGCCTTACCACTTTCCCGAGAAGCTGATCCCGCTCGTCCTGCTCAATGCGCTGGAGGGCAAGCCGCTGCCGGTCTACGGCGACGGCCGGCAGGTACGCGACTGGCTCTACGTCGACGATCACGTTCGGGCGTTGGTCGCGGTGCTCGAGCGCGGTCGCGTCGGCGAAACCTACAATGTCGGCGGGAGGTCGCCGATGGAGAACATCGCCGTCGTCAATGCGATCTGCGATGCTTTGGACGCCCGGCGCCCCGTGTCGAAGCCGCGCCGCAGCCTCATCACCTGCGTCGCCGACCGTCCCGGCCACGATCGTCGCTACGCGATCGACCCGACCAAGATCGAGACCGAACTCGGCTGGCGGGCGGAAGAAACCTTGGCAGCCGGCATTGAGCGAACCGTCGATTGGTATCTCGCAAACGAAGCCTGGTGGCGGCCGCTGCGCGAGCGCGTCTATGCCGGCGCAAGGCTCGGCTTGCTGGACAAGACTTAGACTTTCGATTCCAGACAAGGTTGGGTTGCCCCCGGACGCGCATAGCGCGAGCCGGGGGCGACCCAACATCTACGACATGCCGGGAAATGTTGGGTCGCGGCCAGTGGCCTTGACCCAACCTACGGCGCCAGCCACGCGGTTGCGATTCACCCCAAGCGGAATGCGCGCTAGCTACCGCCGCCCACCAACTCGCGCAAATAGTTGCCATATTCGCTGTTCTTCATCGTGGCGGCGATGCGCTCTACGTCGCCTGAGCCGATCCAGCCTGCCTCGAACGCTATTTCTTCCAGACACGCGATATGGAGCCCTTGCCGCGACTGGATCGCGTGAATGAAGGCGCTCGCATCGAGCAGCGACTGGTGCGTCCCCGTGTCGAACCACGAAAACCCTCGGCCAAGTCTCTCGACCTGCAAGAGCCCGCGCTCGAGATATGCCGCGTTCACAGAGGTAATCTCGAGCTCGCCTCGTGCAGAAGGCTTTACGGCCGCCGCGATCTCGAGCACCTCGTTGTCGTAGAAATAGAGCCCGGTCACGGCGTATTTGGACTTCGGTTTCTTCGGCTTTTCCTCGATCGAGAGCGCGCGCCCCTGGCCGTCCACCTCGACGACGCCGTAGCGCTCTGGGTCGCGCACGCCATATGCAAACACCGTCGCGCCCTTGGTTCTCGCCGCGGCTTGCCGGAGTTGTTCGGTGAGACCGTGGCCGTAGAAAATGTTGTCGCCCAAAACCAGCGCGCAACGATCGCTGCCGACGAACTGCCGGCCGATGATGAACGCCTGCGCCAGACCATCAGGGGAGGGTTGCACGGCATAGTGGAGGTCGATGCCCCATTGCCGGCCATCGCCGAGCACATTCCGGAACAGCGCCTGCTCATGCGGCGTCGTAATGACGAGTATTTCGCGCACGCCCGCGAGCATCAGCGCGCTCAGCGGATAGTAGATCATCGGCTTGTCGTAGACGGGCAGCAATTGCTTGCTGATCGCTCGGGTCGCGGGGTAGAGCCGCGTCCCGGTTCCGCCTGCCAGAACGATGCCTTTCACGCGACCTCCAAACAATAGCAATCCACAGCAATCCACAAAATCACTTTGAGCCAGACTACCAAACGCAGGTGTCGAGTTCCCTGTCCGCCTCGGCGATAGGTAAACGGAATGGTTGTTCCAAAAGGCGTTCGGCGCCTTTCGTCCCGGCTCCCGATATGAACCAACGCGTTGCACCGGCGGCGGGCCGCTTTCGCGACGTCGTCCATCATACATAGCGCGAAGCAGCATTACTTCCGTTCGACGGCAGCACGCGGCATATAGCAGCGCACGTGGGGACCTTGCAGCTACGATACATGGCGGCTTCGGTACTCGGGATGATCGGCGCATGCAAATTGCGGACGTGGCTCGGCTCAGCGCGCCATCGCGGCATTCCAGGACCACAGCAGCCCGACGACGAGGAAGGCTCCGATCAGCATCCCGCCGGTCATACCAACGACCATGTTCATGACCTTGTCGCTGGCCGCCACCAGTCCCAGATCGACGATTGCGCGGTTACCAACGGTCGCGCAGACGGCAAGTATCGGTGTGCCGAGCACGGCGGGGCCATGCTCGCCCATCATTTGCGAGAGCAGCACGTAACCCGCGCCGCACAGGATCATGAGGACGGCCCAGCTCGCCTGGTCGAGTTCGAAGCAGCGTGCGAGA
>CAMDMH010000588.1 GCA_945901835.1 Devosia equisanguinis
AATCTGCCCTACGACTTCGCGCGCGACTTCAAGGCGATCGTGTGGGTCACCAGCACGGCGATCGTCATCGCCGTACCCTCGACGCTGCCGGTGGCGACGCTGCAGGACTTCGTCGATCATACAAAGCGCCAGGCAGGCAAAGTCAATTACGGGATCTCCGGCGGCTTCCTCGAGTTCGTGTGGGACGGCTTCAGACGCAAGCGCGAACTCCCGATGGCCAAGGTTCCGTTCCGCGACATCTCGCAGGCGCCGCTCGAACTCGCCGAGGGACGCATCGACGTCCTGATGACGTCGATCACCACGCACGGGCCGATGCTGCGGGCCGGCAAAACCAAAATGCTCGTGATCTGCGACCCCCAGCGCAGCCCGCTGGCGCCCGATGTCCCGACGGTGTTCGAGGCAGGCTTTCCGGAGCTGAGGCTCGATTCGCTGAACGTGCTGTTCGGCCCCGGCCACATGACGCCGCAACTGCGCCAGCGCATCGCCACGGACGCCGCAGAGGCGCTGAAGGAAAAGGAGATCGTCGAAAGGCTGCGCGGCGCCAGCATGACGGTGTCTGGCGGCGGGCCGGAGATGATCGAGAAGCTCATCGCCGAACAACAGGAGCAAGTCGCCGGCATCGCCAAGGTGCTCGGCGTGGCCCGCAAGAAGTGAGCGAGCCGCGCCTACGCAATTGCCTGCCGATTCAACCGTGACAGTAACTAAGGGAAACGCACATGAGACTGAAGGACAAGGTTGCGATCATCACCGGTGGCGGCCGGAATATCGGCGAGGAAACGGCCAAGCTGTTCGCCCAGGAAGGCGCGAAAGTCGCCGTCGTTGATCTCGACAAGGAGCGCGGTGGCGCAGTCGCTAAGGCCATCAAGGCGGCGAAAGGCCAGGCTGAAGCCTTTTCAGCCGATGTTTCCGATCCAGCCCAAGTCGACAAGCTGGTAAAGGACATCACAGAGAAGTTCGGCCGGGTCGATATTCTGGTCAATAATGTCGCCATTACCGATAACAAGAAGATCTTCGACATCACGCTCGATGAATGGAACAAGGTGCTGGCGGTAACGCTGACCTCGCCGTTTCTGATGGGGCGTGCTGCGGCGAGGCAGATGGTCGCACAGAAGTCGCCGGGCGTGATCATCAATGTCGGTTCGACGTCCGGCTTCTACGGTCGCAGCGAGGCGATCGCGTACACCGCTGCGAAGGGCGGCGTGAGCAACCTGACGAAGTCGATGGCGATTCAGCTGGCGCCCTACGACATCCGTGTGGTCATGGCCGTCCCCAACAAGATCGGTTCACCCGTCGGCCAGGACATCTTCGATCCCAACCGGCCTGTGGTCAATTTGCGCAAGAACCGCGCGGGCACGCCGATGCATGTGGCCAAGGTACTGCTGTTCCTAGCCTCCGACGATGCCGACTTCGTTTCCGGCTCGGCCGTGTTCGTCGACGCCGGCGTGACCGCGGTGATGCCGGGCGACACTGGCGTGGGGGCATGACGAAGTAGCTCAGTTGCCCCGCCGGCCGGGGCTATCCGACCAGCTTGCGAGAAGGTCAAGGTCTCTCCATCAGCCGTGGGATGGAGGGACCTTAGGGATTCAGAAATGCATAGTCTGGCCGACGATGGTGCAGCGCCGCATCAGGCGCGGCTCCTCGCGCGGGAAGTCTTTACGCATGTGGATGGAGCACCAATTGTCCCAGCAGACGAGATCGCCGATCTTCCACTTGTGCTCGTAGACGATCGACGGATCCTCTGAGATGTCGAACAGCTGGGCGAGAATCTCCTCGCTCTCGGCCATCGGCATGCCCTCGATCCGCGCCGTCATCAGCCGCGACACGTAGAGCGATTTGCGCCCCGTTGCCGGGTGGGTGATGAAGATCGGCTGGACGTGATGGCGGACCTTGGCAAGGTCGACGACGTCGAGGTTCAACCGCTCGCGCCGCTTGTAGTCGTGCATCTGCAGCACCTTGCGACCTTCAAGCTTGTCGCGGAGCTTGCGTGGGATGTTGTCGTAAGCTGCATACTGATTGGCAAAGCACGTCTCACCGCCCCAGCTCGTGAGCTTCTGCGAGTAGAGCAGCGTGGCGCGGTGCGGCTCCTCATAATAGCTCGTGTCGTGATGGAACCACATCTCGCCATCGCCAAACGAACCAAGCGACTTGCCGTTCTCCACGATGTTGGTCACATACATGAACGGCGTGTCCCAGTTGCCGCCCTGGGTGCTGAGGTCGCCAACAGGCGGGCGCTCGCGGAGAACGACCTTGCCGAAGATCTCCCCGGCGCGAACCTGATCGCCGTCCGCCAAATCCTGGCCGCGGAACACGACCACCACGTGGTCCTCGAACGCCTTGCGGATTTTGGCTTGGGTTTCCTGGTCGACCGGTTTCGTCAGGTCGACACCCTTGATTTCTGCACCGATCACGGGATGCATGGGGACTACGGACATGGCCATGCTGGGTATCCTCCATTATTTTAAGGCTTATGCCGCACGAGTCGTTTGTGGGCTTGTGCCCAAGCTAGGGCAACAAGCAAGCGGTGCCGGTATCATAACCGCGACAGGCTGGGCCTGTCAGCGCAATTCGAGCCTAATCCAGCTTGTGCGGGCAGCCAAGGTCCCGAATTGCCGGATTCCTGAATCGCCCAACCCGCATTCATCCGGTTGGAGTACAGATCAGTTGAGAGAGCGGTGGTAGGCAACGGTGAGCCGACAATATGGCCGCTTCTGGTCGAAGCTGAAGTTCCGAGCGAGGAATCAATATCGGCGGCTTGGGGTCAAAATGCACGATCCGGCGACTTGCAGTCGGCCGACGCGGTAGGGTCGAAAGCGGTCGCCAGACAACGAAATCCTCTTCCCGCGTGATGCGATGCCGAGGCTGCTGCAAAGGCGAAAGCCGAGGCCGATCGCGCGCAGGCCGCGGCACTGGCAAAGCAACGAACCGATGAGGAAGCAGCGCGGCGCGATCCCCTGCTGGCGCTGACGCCCGGCTCCGGCCAAGCTGCCCGTGACCGCCTCGCCACCGGCCAGCCGTGCCCGATGTGTCCAAAGATGGTGGTGGCACCGGCGGGCAGCTTCACAATAGGCTCACCCGCAAGCGAGCCGCAACGCGATGCCGATGAGGCGCAAGTACGTGCCACGATTTCTCGGCCGTTCGCCGTCGGCAAGTACGCGGTCACCTTCGACGAATGGGACGCCTGCGTCGCCGATGGTGGCTGCAATGGCTACAAGCCAGCAGACGAGCGTTGGGGACGCGGCAAGCGGCCGGTGATCAACGTCACTTGGGATGACGCCCAAGCCTATACGACGTGGCTTAGCGCCAAGACCTGCAAGACCTACCGGCTTCTGTCGGAGGCCGAGCGCGAGTACGTGACACGAGCTGGTACGACGACGCCGTTCTGGTGGGGCGCTACGATTACGCCGACGCAGGCCAACTACAGCTGGCGCAGGCTCGGCGCGGAAGGCACCTTGGTGATGTCGAGCACTT
>CAMDMH010000589.1 GCA_945901835.1 Devosia equisanguinis
GACGACTACGATGCCATCGTCGACGCCGCCTGCACCGCCTGGAATCGACTCAAGGCCGAGACTGGACGGATCAAATCACTATGTTCCTATCCGTGGATTCCACGAATAGGAACTTAGGGCCGACGGTATGAGAACTACCGCCATTTCAAGGAGGTCGGCGGCAGGATCATCTCACACACGATGGACCCTCGCACCGGCGCACCATTGCAGAACGAGGTCGCTTCGGTCTCTGTGCTGGCGTCGCGTTGCATGACCGCAGACGCCTGGGCGACGGCTCTGATGGTGATGGGCGTCGAAGCCGGCCTGGAAGCAGCGCGAGCTCACGGCTTCGCCGTCATCTTCGTGCTGCAGGACGGCACTTTACGTTCGACCCTGTGACGGCTTGGCCAATAGCGTGTCGTTCAGTTGGCAAGGACTGCGACGATCTGGGTTACGGTTGGTATCGAACTATGCACGCTTCCGGAGTGTGCGGACATTGACAATCGGCGGCAAACTTCGACCCCTTTTTCTTTGGTTTGTTCCGGTGGTCAGCATGTCGACCGTCCTTCGGTCAGCATGAGATCGCACCGACCGAACATTGACAACATGATGGAAGCCTTGGGAAACCATGGCCATGCAGAGAGTTCGACAAGAGCACTGATCGGCGTCAGCATGCGACGAGACGCTGCGGCAGAGGACCTGGACACGACATGGAAGACGAACCCTCGAAGAGTTCCGAACCGTCCTGGCTCGACCCGAGAAACGACCGCAAGACGCCGTACTCGAATGCAGAGCTCGACAGACTGACGGACGACCAAATCGCAATGCTAGCGGACACGCCGGCTTGGAAGAAGCTCGTCGCCGATGTCGGCACCCAGCGAGCCAGAGAGATTGTGAAATCGCGCCTCGCAGGTCGAGACCCGAACAGCTTGGTCAACTGGCAGCCGAGCGGGCCCCGGCACTGAACCTGCAGTCAAGGGCACCGCTCGGTAAACCTTGGATAGGGCTGGACCAAGACCAACGGGCTCGAGCCCAATTGCGAACATTCGGCACGATCGAATCGATCCTGCCAGCTTCGTCGACCAGGGAGCCGCTATATGAGGCATCGCGCTCTACTGCATCGAGGCTGACGACGGTTCGCGCCGGCTCGAACCTTTGCTATAGTCGCTGCATCACGAGCCAAGCCTGCCAATCAACCCGGTCCGAATATCATGGCGTCAAATGGTGGCAACAGAAGCGCGCGCCGCATTTCGCCCGCGGAGGCCGCCGCTTTGGTGAAGTCCGGAGACTGGGTCGACTACGGCTTCGGCATGGGCCAGCCCGATGTCTTCGACACGGCGCTTGCTGCGCGCCGCGACGCGCTCTCGAGCGTCAAAGTTCGTGCCTGTCTCTCGGTGAAGCCACGCGCCGTACTGGAGGAGGACCCCGAGGGCCGCGCCTTCGGCATGCTCAACTGGCACTTTGGCGGCTACGACCGGCGCATGCACGACAAGGGCCGCACCAACTACATCCCCATGAACTTCGGCGAGGCGCCCGACAACTACCGGCGCTTCATCGAGCGGGTGGATGTCGCGTGCCTGAAGGTCTGCCCGCGCGACGCCAACGGCTTTTACAATTTCGGCGGCGCTGGCACCTACCACGGCGCCATGATGGCGAAGGCTGCGATCCGCGTCGTCGAGGTGTCGAACGCGATGCCCTACTGTCACGGTTCCGACAACGGCATCCACGAGAGCGAGGTCGACTACGTCATCGAGGGCGACCACGCGCCAATCACGGAGGTGAGCAACCCACCCGTCTCCGAGATCGACCGCCGCATCGCCACCATGATCGCCGCCGAGATCGAGGACGGCTCGTGCCTGCAGATCGGCATCGGTGCCATGCCGAATGCGGTCTGCTCGATGCTCAAGGAGGCGGGCGTCAAGGACCTCGGCATCCACACCGAAATGATGGTCGATGGCATGGTCGATCTGTTCGAGGCCGGACTCGTCACGGGCGCGCGCAAGGCTGTCGATCCCGGCAAGTCCGTTTACACCTTCGCGCTTGGCTCTCAGAAGCAGTACCAATTGATCAACAACAATCCCGACATCCTCTGCCGGCAGGTCGACTACACCAACCTGCCGCACATCATTATGCAGAACCCGCGTACGGTCTCGATCAACAACACGATGCACATGGATCTGCAGGGCCAAGCGGCCTCAGAGAGTGCCGGCCATCGCCACATCTCCGGCACCGGCGGCCAGCTGCAATTCGTTCGCGGCGCCTATGCCGCGCCTGAAGGCAAGTCATTCATGTGCTTTTCTTCGACATACACGCGGAACGGCAAAGCGGAGAGCCGCATCGTTCTTGAGCTTACGCCGGGCAATGTGGTGACTACCCCGCGCACCGACATCATGTACGTCGCGACCGAGTACGGTCTGATCAATCTCAAAGGCCTGTCGGTTGCCGAGCGGGCGCTGGCGCTGATCGGAATAGCACACCCCGACGTTCGCGAGGGCCTTGAGCGCGCAGCGCGGGAGAAGGGCCTGATCCCCCGCTGGTTCCGCTGAAGTGGAGTGCCGAGCGGCTGGGATGTTCATGCCAACGACGGGCCAACGACGGGCCAACGACGGGCCAACGACGGGACTGACGAGCATGGTTAAGCCACGAGAGGCCACCCGGAGTGAGCTCAAGGCCGAGTTGGCGCAGTTCGATCGCGCGTGAAGAGCGCGTCAAGCTCGCCGAGGAACTGCGGACACGGATCGCGAAGCGCTACAACACAGCCGATTGAAGCGCATCGGCCGAGACGGGCGTCGATATCCTCGGCCGATCGATCACACAACGAACTCCACCCGTCTACCCGAGCGGTCCGAGGAAGATCTCGCCGTCGCCTTCGTCGGACATAGCATCAAGGCTATCGGGCCATGGTGCGGAAGCATCGAATTTGCGGCGCTCCGCGGCAGAGCGAGGACGACCGTCCCAGCCGACCTGCTCCATGTAGGTGTACAGTTGAACCGCGTGGCCCTGCGGATCGATGGCGAAGGCGGAGTAGTCCATGCCCGGCAACACACCTTGCGGCACGTAGCGGATCTCGACATTGCGCTGTTTGAGAAACGCGATGGCGTCGCGAAGCTGCTGATAGTTGCCGAGACGGAAGCCAATAGAGAAGCAGGAACTGACGGGCGCGAAGCCCAGCTCGTCGCGAAGCCTTTCGGGATACAGCGCCAGAGAATGATGCTCCGTATTGGAACGCAGGAACACGCAGCGGGAGCCCTTCCACTCGACCTCTTCGGTGATGCGCAGGCCGAAGAGACGTGTGTAGCAATCGACTTCGCGGTCGAGATCCTTCACCCACAGGCGTACGGGGCCGATCTTGTTGATCTTGAACGGCCGGGCAAGAAGCACGCCGCCGACCTCGTGATCGAGCGGCCATTGCTCGTGGATGCGATGCCCGCTTGTCAGATCGACGCCGTTCGATTCGCCGAGCCTGATCTCCTC
>CAMDMH010000590.1 GCA_945901835.1 Devosia equisanguinis
TCCATCTCGGACGTCGGGCTGATGCGGAAGATGAACGGATTGCCCGACGTGGTGATCTTGCCCGACGACGATGTCTCGACCAGCATCGGTACGCCGTGCTCTTCGAGCTTCGGCATCACGGCGAGCGTCAGCGTCGAGCTCCATGCGCCCAGCATCACCGGAACCTTGTCCTTGGTGATGAGCTTCTCGGCGGTAGACACGGCTTCGGTTGGATTCGACTTGTTGTCCTCGACGACGAGCTGGAGCTTCTTGCCCAGAACACCGCCCGCCTTGTTGATCTCTTCCTCGGCGATCTTGGCGCCTTGGGTCACATAATTGCCGGACGCGGCGAACGCTCCCGTCAGCGGTTGAGTGACGCCGATCTTGATCGTGTCTTGAGCGTTGGAAGGCGCGGCGAGCGCCATGAAAATGGCCGCCGCCAAAATTTGGGCCGAGCCGTGGTTGAGCATCTCGATACTCCGAATTGTGATTTTTCTGTAGGACATTTCGCGTGCCGCGCCACTATTACAGAGGCCGATATGCTGGCAAGCCATGAAATCGCGCAACAAATAGAAGTGCCGCATTAGTTAGCAATTGCCGAATTATTGTACAATCACGTTCTGTTTTCGAGGCAGGCGACCGCAGCGAGATAGAGGTGGACGTGTTGCCTCGCGCAGCTATCTTGCCAGCTCTTCGAAGCGCCTTCGGCTGCTTTGACGTCATCGATGAAATGGGGAGCGGCCAAATCGGCCGATGTCAGATTGACTGAGCAGGGCATCTCGACCGGGCAGGGCATCGGCGCACCGTTGAAGCGCAAAGAGGACGATCGCTATCTCCGCGGCCAAGGGCGCTTCGTGGCCGATCTCGCGATCCCCGGGATGCAGGAGGTGTCGTTCCTGCGCTCGCCTCTAGCGCATGCGCGGATTCGCGGGATCATCGTGCCCGAAGAGTTCAAGTCCCAGGTCTTCCTCTCTTCCGATCTTGCCGGAGTGGCAGAGATCCGCGCGGACACCGCGCTCCCCGGCTTCAAGTCGTCGCTGCAGCCGATCCTCGCGTCGGACAAGGTGCGCCACGTCGGCGAGCCCGTGGCGATGTGCATTGCGCCGACCCGTGCTGAAGCCGAGGACATCGCAGCCCGCATCGACGTCGACTACGAGGTGCTGCCCGCCGTCACCGACATGCTGGAAGCTTTGCGCCCCGGTGCACCGCTGCTGCACGAGCAGTGGGGCGACAACGTCTTTCTTACCACCAGCGCGGACGTCGATTTCGAAGCCGCGATCTCCAAGGCCGCCTTCAAGGTCGAGCGCGAGCTTCGCACCGCGCGGCAGGTCATGAGTCCGATGGAAGGCCGCGGCGTCATCGCCGAATGGGATTCCCGTGTAGGTCAGATCATCGTCACGAGCTCGACCCAGCAGCCGCACATTGTCCGCTCGGGCCTCGCAGAGTGTCTCGGCTTGGAGGAAGGTCAGATCCGCGTGATCGCTCCCGATGTCGGCGGCGGTTTCGGCTACAAAGGCGTTCTGCTCGGCGAGGAGGTGGCACTCGCCTGGGCCGCCAAACACCTCGGCACTCCCTTGCGTTGGATCGAGGATCGCCGCGAGAACCTCACCGCGGGCGCCGACTGCCGCGAGCACCACTACCAGCTCACCGCCTATGCCGACAGCCAAGGCCGCTTGCTCGCGCTCGATTGCAAAGCGACCGTCGATGCCGGCGCGTACTCTGCGTACCCCTTCTCCGCCTGCCTCGAGGCGGGCCAAGTAGGCAGCATCCTGCCGGGCCTTTACGACTTCCCGCACTATCGCTGCAAGACGGTCACGGCCGCCACCAACAAGCCGCCGATCCTTCCTTATCGCGGCGTTGCGCGCACCGGCGTGTGCTTTGCCCTTGAAGTCACGCTCGACGCGTTGGCGCGCGAAGCCGGCGTTGAACCGACGGAACTGCGCGCACGAAGCCTCGTCAAACCAGAGCAGATGCCCTTCGACAATATCGCCAAGCGCCATTTCGATTCCGGCGACTACCCGGAAGCTCTCCGCCGCGCCGTCGAAGCGATCGGCCTCGAACGCGTGCGTGAGCGGCAGGCGCGCGGGGAGCCGGACGGCCGCAGGATCGGTCTCGGCCTCGCGATGTATTCAGAGCAGGCCGGCCACGGCACCAGCGTCTATGCATCATGGGGCATCCCCTTCGTGCCCGGCCACGAGCAATGCCACGCCCGCTTCACGCCCGATGGCGGCCTCGAGATCCGCATCGGCGCGCACAGTCATGGACAGGGCCTCGAGACCACGCTGTCGCAGGTCGCATATTCGATCCTCGGTGTTCCCCACGACCACATCAAGGTCAGCCACGGCGATACCGGCCTGTCGCCCTACTCCACGGGCACGTGGGGCTCTCGCTGCATGATCATGTCGGGCGGCGCGGTTGCCGCCGCCTGCGACCAGCTCGCCGAGCGGTTGCTGCGGATCGGCGCGAAGCTGCTGCAGGCGCGCGAGGCAGATGTCCACCTCGAAGGCGGCTTCGTCGTCTCGTCCGGCGCCAAGATCGCCGTCGCCGATATCGCCCGCACCTTCTACCGCCGCCCGCAGGACTTGCCTGCGGATGTCGATCCTGGCGGCCTCGAAGTCGTCGCTGGCTACAAGGCCAAGCGCGATACCGGCACGTTCAGCTACGCCGCGCACGCCGCCGTCGTCGCCGTCGATACGGAAACGGGCGCCGTCGAGATGCTCGATTATGTCGTGGTCGAGGATGGTGGCACGCTCGTCAATCCGATGATTGTCGATGGGCAGATCATCGGCGGCATCGCGCAGGGCGTCGGCACCGCGTTCTACGAGGAGATGCCCTACGACGCGCAGGGCCAACCCCTCGGCACCACGCTCGCCGAGTATCTGTTGCCCGGCTCCGGCGAGATGCCGCGCGTCCGCATCATCCACATGGAGACGCCGTCGCCCTACACGCGCTTCGGCCAGAAGGGCCTCGGCGAGGGCGGCGCCATCGCACCGCCGGCAGCGCTGACCAACGCGATCAACGATGCCCTGAAGGATCTCGGCGCCGAGTTGTTGTCGTCGCCCGTCACGCCGCAGCGCATCGTGGCGGCGCTGGGCGCGGCGCGAAAACCCCGTTCATGAGGCCGGCATCAGGCTGGGCTGAACTCGCGACAGCCATGCCGTGGCAACCCCGCATGATTGTCCAAGCGGATGTTCTTCATCCGCCTTTTCGCAAGTCGTCGGCTGCATCGATTTTAGGCGTTTGATGAACAGGTGAGCCGTCTGGGCCGCCCAAGTTTCACGCAGCAGAACAAATCTCTCGCATCGACAACAGATTAACGCGTTCGCCCACGTTGGCATGCGCTCTGCAACCAGATCCGCGGTCGCGGCTGCAACGCCGGCTGCGAGGTTCAGGAGCGCACAATGACATCTCTGCCACTTTTCTCTATATGTCAAGCCTTGGTAAGGTTCTTCGCGTTGCGTCGAATTAAGCC
>CAMDMH010000591.1 GCA_945901835.1 Devosia equisanguinis
CGGCGGCTGCCTTATCCAGGGCCGATGAACACGGATCCTTCGCCGTCACATTCGACTTCGCCCCATTTCGGGCCGCGGCTCAGTCCGCTCGCCATCGGCCTTCTGCTCGGTCTCGTCGGGGTGACGATCTTCGGCATAACGCTGCCGGCGACGCGGCTGGCTGTGCTCGAACTCGATCCGGGTTTCGTGACGTTCGCTCGTGCGCTGATCGCGGCAACGCTCGCGGCGATCTATCTCGTTGCAGTACGCGCCACCCTGCCGCCACGCGATACGTGGTGGCCGCTCGCCGTATTCGGGCTGTGCGTGACGATCGGCTATCCATTGCTGATGGGCATTGCGATGCGGTACGCGCCGGCGCCGCATGGGGGCGTGATCCTCGCGGTGCAGCCGCTGTTGACAGCACTTGCCGCAATGCGCATCGCGGGCGAGCGGCCGTCGCCCGCGTTCTGGGGGTGCAGTCTCGCGGGAACCTCTGCGGCCGTCGTCTATGCGCTGCTGTCGAGTGCGGGTGCGCTCGAGCTGCATTGGGCGGACCTGTTGCTCGCCGCAGCTGCGGCTGCCGGTTGCTACGGCTATGCGATGGGCGGGCATTTGACGGCGCGCATGCCGGGCAGCCACGTGATCTCCTGGGCCGTCGTGATCATGTCGCCGGTCATCCTGGCGCTGATGCTGGCGAACGGGCTGCCGCGCGATCCCGCCGGGGTGTCGTGGGCTGCGTGGACCGCGCTCGTCTTCGTCGGCATGTTTCCGATGTATCTCGGTTTCTTCGCGTGGAACCGCGGCCTCGCCATGGGCGGGATCGCCAAGGTCGGGCAGATGCAGCTCGTACAGCCGTTCATCACGCTGGCGGCGGCCTGGGCGCTTCTGGGCGAGCGGATCGGCTGGCTGGAGATCGGGTTCAGCTTTGTAGTCGTGGGGCTCGTGGCGCTGGGGAGCCGGATGCGCGTCGCCAGATGAGGGGTGTCGCTTGACTTGCCGGGAGCGTGGGCGGTCCTGTAATCGGGGATCCGAACATTAACAGGAGCCGTGTCTTGTCCGCATCGTCGTCCGCATCGTCCGACAACCAGCCCAGCGTCATCGTTCGCCGCGAGGGCCGAGCCGGGCGGATCACGCTCAACCGGCCTCGCGCGCTCAATGCGCTGGCCCACGAGATGGTCGCGCCGATGGTCGACGCGCTGCGGTCCTGGTCCGACGATCCGAAGGTGGAGCTAGTAATCCTGGACGGGGCCGGCGAGCGCGGGTTGTGTGCCGGCGGCGACGTGATCTCGCTCTATCACTCGAAGAAGGAGGGGACGGATCTCGCGCGCCGCTTCTGGGCCGAGGAGTACGTGCTCAACGCGCTGATCGGGAGTTACGCCAAGCCATTCGTCGCGATCCAGGACGGCATCGTGATGGGCGGCGGCATCGGATTGTCGGGGCATGCCAGCCATCGCATCGTCACCGAGCGGTCGATGCTCGCGATGCCGGAAACCGCGATCGGTCTCATTCCGGATGTCGGAGGGACGTGGCTGCTGGCGCATTCACCGGGACAGATCGGTGTGTTCCTCGGGTTGACGGGGCATCGGATGAATTCGGGCGATGCGCTCTACGCGGGGATTGCCGATACGTGCATCGCGTCGAGCGCACTGCGAGAGCTGATCGACGTGCTCGCGAACACCGACGAGCCGGTGTCGGTCTCGATCGCGCAGCGCGCGACAGCGCCATCGCCGTCAGTACTCGCGGACAATCGCGAGATGATCGACCGGGTGTTCTCGCTGCCGACCGTCGAGCAGATCCGTGCGGCGCTTGGCGGTGAGCCGGCGGAGTTTGCTGCAAAGGTAGCAAAGGCGATCGGCCCGTTCTCGCCGCTCGCGATGAAGACGACACTTTCTGCGATCCGGCGCTCGAAGGCGCTCGGCTCACTGGAGCGGGCGCTGGAGGTGGAGTACCGGCTCTGCGTCCGGCTGTTCGACCGCGGGGAATTCACCGAGGGCATCCGCGCGCTGCTGATCGACAAGGATCGTAAGCCCGCCTGGAACCCGCCACGGCTCGAGGACGTCGACGATGCGCTGCTCGAAAGCCTGTTCGCTCCACTGCCGGCGGGTGAAGATATCGATCTCGGGGCTTGAACGCATCGCTATCAATAGGAACGCACCTTCATGAAGATCGACGGCACGGCCTATCGCATGATCCGGCGCGAGGCCGGAACGGGCAAGGTCATGACTTTCGACCAGACGTTGCTGCCGCATCGGCTGGTCCCGATCGAGCTTGCCAGCATGGAAGACGCGGCGCGTGCGATCCTGACGATGCAGGTGCGCGGTGCGCCGCTGATCGGGGCGACGGCGGCTTATGGGTTGGCGTTGGCGCTGCAGCGAGATGCGAGCGACGCGAACCTTGCGAAGGCGATCGAGCATCTGGCGCGGCAGCGGCCGACGGCGATCAATCTCAAGTGGGCGCTGGACGAGGTGCGCAAGGCGGTCGAAGCGCTGCCGCCGGACGCCCGTGTCGCGGCCGCGTTCGATGCGGCTGGGCGTCTGTGCGACGACGACGTGGAGACGTGCCGGCGGATCGGTGAACACGGGCTCGGCATCATTCGGGAGATCGCCGAGAAGAAGGGGCCGGGCGAGCGGCTAGAGGTCCTGACGCACTGCAATGCCGGTTGGCTCGCGTGCGTCGACTGGGGAACTGCGACGGCGCCGATCTACATGGCGCATGACGCCGGTATTCCCCTTCACGTGTGGGTCGACGAGACGAGACCGCGGAACCAGGGGGCGGCGCTCACCGCGTTCGAACTCGGTGCGCATGGCGTGCCGCATACGGTGATCGCGGACAACGCCGGAGGGCACCTGATGCAGCACGCGCAAGTCGACATGGTGATCGTCGGAACGGATCGCGTGACGGCCAACGGCGATGTCGCCAACAAGATCGGCACCTATCTGAAGGCTCTCGCTGCGGCGGACAACGGCGTGCCGTTCTATGTGGCGCTGCCGCATTCGACGATCGACTGGACAATCGCGGACGGGTTCCACATTCCGATCGAGGAGCGAAGCCCGGACGAAGTGCTGAAAATGACCGGGCGATTGGCCGACGGCACCATGGCGTCGGTCGAGGTGGCAGCGCCGGGATCGGGGGCTGCAAACCCGGCCTTCGACGTGACGCCGGCGCGGCTCGTCACAGGGCTGATCACGGAGCGCGGCATCGCGAAGGCCAGCCGCGAGGGGCTGCTCTCGCTTTATCCTGAACGTCGCGCGAGAGGCCGAGGGGCGATATAGTGGGGGCGTGAAGTTCCAGTCGAGGGGCGATAACGATGCGCTGGATTGCAGGATTAGCCGGGTTCGCTGCATCGCTTCTCGGCCTGGCGGTGGGTGCGTCAGCCGATCCGGTCGCGGACTTCTACAAGGGGCGGACGGTCAGCATCATCGTCACGTCTCAACCGGGGGGTGGCTACGACGTGCTGTCGCGGCTGATC
>CAMDMH010000592.1 GCA_945901835.1 Devosia equisanguinis
GCCGGCGTCGGGCCGCGTCTTGCCGGTTATCACGTCCATCATCGTCGTTTTGCCCGCGCCGTTGGGGCCGATAATCGCGCGCATCTCGCCCGGCTCCAGGATCAGCGACAGGCCGCGCAGCGCGCGGTAGCCGTCGAAGGTGACCTCCACCGCATCGAGGTAGAGAAGCGATGTCGAGAGCCGGCTTGCAAGAGTGGCAGCTTCAATCATGGACTCGTTTCACTCCGCTGGCTGGCTAGCAGGATCGCGTGCAGAACCGTCGCCCGCTGCCTTGCGTGCACGGCGCGCAGCCAGCCAGTCCTCGAACGTGCCGACGATCCCCTTGGGCAGCAGCAGCGTCACGCCGATGAAGAGGCCGCCCAGCAGGAACAGCCAGTAGGGCGCGAGAAACCCCGTCGTGAATATCGTCTTCAGAAAGTTGACGACGAGCGCGCCGACGGCAGCTCCGACGAGGGTGCCGCGCCCGCCGACTGCGACCCAGACGACCATCTCGATGGAATTCGCCGGCGCGAACTCGCCGGGGTTGATGATGCCGACCTGCGGGACATAGAGCGCGCCAGCAACGCCCGCCATGACAGCGGAGAGCGTGAACACGAACGTCTTGTAGGCATCGACGGGGTAACCGAGAAAGCGCGTGCGGCTTTCGGCATCGCGGATCGCGATCAGAACCTTGCCGAGCTTGGAGATGACGACGGCGCGGGCTATCAGATAGCCCGTGACGAGGGCCAGTGCGGAGAGGGAAAAAAGCACCGCGCGCGTCGTCTGCGATTGAACTGAAAAGCCGAGGATGTCCTTGAAGTCGGTGAGCCCGTTGTTGCCGCCGAAGCCGAAGTCGTTGCGGAAGAACGACAGCCACAGCGCGTACGTCAGCATCTGCGTGATGATCGAGAGATAGACGCCGGTGACACGGCTCTTGAAGGCGAACCAGCCGAACACGAAGGCGAGCGCGCCGGGTGCCAGCAGCACCATCAGCACCGCATACGGAAACGAGTTGAAGCCCCACCACGCGACCGGCAACTCGGTCCAATTGAGGAACACCATGAAGTCCGGCAGCACGGGGTTCGCATACACGCCGCGCGTTCCGATCTGGCCCATCATGTACATGCCCATCGCGTAGCCGCCGAGCGCGAAGAACGCGCCGTGACCGAGCGAGAGAATGCCGACATAGCCCCATATGAGATCGAGAGAGAGCGCCAACAACGCGTAGCAGAGGTATTTACCGAGCAGCGCCATCGTCGTCGTCGATACATGGAAGAACGACGAAGGTGGCAATGCCAAATTCGAAAGCGGAACGAGGACCGCCGCGACAAGCAGGACCGCGACGAAGATCTGGCCGCGCCGGTCGTCCAAGAGACGATGCGTAATCATGCCTCCACCGCCCTTCCCTTCAGCGCGAACAAACCGCGGGGCCGCTTCTGGATGAAGACGATGATGAAGATCAGCAGCAGGATCTTGCCGAGCACGGCGCCGGCCCACGGCTCGAGCAACTTGTTGGCGATGCCCAGCGTCAGCGCACCGACGAGTGTGCCCCAGAGATTGCCGACGCCGCCGAAGACGACGACGAGGAAGCTGTCGATGATGTAGCTCTGACCGAGGTTCGGACTGACGTTGTCGATCTGCGAGAGCGCGACACCAGCGAGGCCCGCGATGCCGCTGCCCAGGCCGAAGATCAGTGCATCGACGCGGCCGGTCGGGATGCCCATCGAACCGGCCATGCGGCGGTTCTGGGTGACGGCGCGCATGTGGAGGCCCAGGCGCGTGTGTTTCAAGGCGAGCAGCAGTGCGATGAAGACTGCGGCTGCAAACAAGACGATAAACAGGCGGTTCCTGGTGATGACGAGGCCGCCGATCTCGAAAGCGCCGGTCATGAAAGCCGGCGAGCCGACCTCGCGGTTGGTCGGCCCGAAGGCGGTGCGCACTGCTTGTTGCAGGACGAGGCTGACGCCCCATGTGGCGAGCAGCGTTTCGAGCGGGCGGCCGTAGAGGAAGCGGATCACCCCGCGCTCGATGGCGACGCCGATCGCGCCGGCGACGAGGAACGCCAGCGGAATCGCGATCGCCAGCGACCAGCCGAACATGCCGGGTGCGCTTCCGCGGATAACATCCTGCACGACGAACGTGGTGTAGGCGCCGATCATCACCATCTCGCCGTGCGCCATGTTGATGACGCCCATTACGCCGAAGGTGATGGCCAGGCCGATGGCGGCGAGCAGCAGCACGGAGCCGAGCGAGAGCCCGTACCAGAGGTTCTGCACGACGCCCCAAAGGGCGAGCGAATGCTCGAGAGACTTGATCGCGCGCTCGGCCGCCATCCTCACCCCGAGCGATACATCCTTCGGGAGTGAGCGCAGCGCTGTCAGCGCCTGCTGTGTCCCCTGCAAGCGCAGGACCTCGATGGCAGAGACGCGATCGGGTTCGGCAACCTGAGGCGCTGCAAGAAGAATAGACGCGCGCGCCACTTCCATGATCGAGCGAATGCCGGCGTCCTTCTCCTGGCGGAGTGCCGTCTCCAGCACGGGCAGGGTTGCCGGGTCACGCGACTTCAAGACGGCAGAAGCGGCACTCCGGCGCTTCACCATGTCGGGCGAAAGCAGGTCGAGCCCACCGAGGGCTGCCTGCACGGCCGAGCGCACGCGAGTGTTGAGGCGGACGATGGAGAGATCGGCGGGCATCTTGGTCGCGGGATCGCCGGACGCGGCCATGTGCAGCTTGCCAGAGGCATCGCGGTAATAGATGGCTTTGTCGGCCGGATCGAAACTGAGGCGGCGCTGCTCGAGCGCATCGAGCAAGGCTGCGGCATGGGGCACCCCGGACGTCGCGATCTCGTCGATGGCGGCTGCGGTCTCAGCGAAGCTGTCGGCTGCGAGACGGGCCAACGCCGATTGGAGCTTGTTTGAAGGCTGGGCGGATTGCGCCTGCGCTGGAAGACTGAACGATACCCCCGCGATCCATGCGATCATCAGCGTGAAAAGGAACAGGCGGCGCACGGCGGGTTTCCTCCGGCGAGTTGGCGGGATGAAGCCCGACGCATATCATCCTACCGTTGTTGGTGCGGAGCGGCGCATTCCTGCGCCGCTCCGCCCGGTCTCAAGCTGGCTCAGCCGTGATCAACTGCCGCCGCACTTGCCGGCTTTGGTGTTGAAGTTGCCGCACTTCTTGTCGACCCAGTCGGCCTCCAGGTCCTTCGAGCCGTCGAGGAAATCGGACCAGGCGTCGCCGGCCACGAGGCCCTTGGTCTGCCAGACCACGTCGAACTGGCCGTCGGCGCGGATTTCGCCGATCATCACGGGCTTGGTGATGTGATGGTTCGGGAGCATCTTCGAGGTGCCGCCGGTGAGGTTCGGCACTTCGATGCCGACGATCGAGTCGATGACCTTGTCGGGATCGACCGTACCGGCCTTCTCGACCGCCTTCACCCACATGTTGAACCCGACGACGTGGGCTTC
>CAMDMH010000593.1 GCA_945901835.1 Devosia equisanguinis
CACGGCGCCGGTCCTGATCACCTTGACGCTCACTTTCGGCCTCGACCTCATCCTCAACAACGCGATGCTGCTCGCCTTTACCGCCGACTATCGCAAGGTGAACCTCGCCAGTCCGCTGCCGTCGCTGATCCTCGGCCCCGTGATCGTTCCCGGCGATCGCCTCGCCGCTATGGCCCTGTCTATCGGGCTCACGTATGCGCTGTATCGCCTTCTTTCGGACAGCAACGTCGGCCGCGCAATCGTCGCGGTGCGCATGGATCGGGAAGCCGCCGCGCTGATGGGCGTCGATGTCGGCCACATCAACGCGATCACCTTTGGTATCGGCGCGATGATGGCCGGCGCGGCCGGCGCACTCCTCAGCATCATCTATCCGATATCGCCGCTCAACAGCACGCTGTTTCTTGGCAAGGCGTTTGTCGTCTGCGTATTGGGCGGCCTTGGTAGCGTGCCGGGCGCTCTCGTCGGCGGATTGGCCTTGGGCATCATCGAGAGCTTTGGCGGCTTTGCGTTGGGGCCTGAGCACGCCATCACGATCTCTTTCGGCCTGCTCTTGTTGTTGCTCTTCGTCCGTCCCTCGGGCCTTCTCGGCAAGCGGGGCTACGAATGAGTGTAGAGACGAGCACTCGATATTGCAGTTTCGTTCGCCGACGCCGGGAGGCGCACAAATGAGCCTCGCGCGCGCAACTCCCTGGATCGGCCTCGCTTTGGCCATCACTGTGGCGGCCCTGCTGCCGATGTTCGCCTCGAACTATGTGCTCCGCCTCGCGACGATCGTGGCCATGTATGCGGTTCTCGCCCAATCCTGGAATTTCATCGGCGGCCTCGCCGGCTACCCTTCGTTCGCGACTGCCGCTTTCTTCGGTCTTGGCGCCTACGTGTCGGCGGTGCTCCAGACCAAAGGCGTGCCGATGATGGCGACGTGGCTGCTCGCAGGTCTCGGTGCGGCGCTCTTCGCCGCTTTCCTGGGCGGTGCTATCCTGCACTTGCGCGGCCACTACTTCGCTATCGCCAGCCTCGTCGTCGCCGAGGTTCTTCGCGAGATCGTCAACACGATGCCGGACCTGACCGGTGGTGGCATGGGCCTCAACATCCCCGTCCTCAAGTCGTCGGTGACTGCGCAGGCGCAGCTCTTCTTCTATGCGATGCTCGCCTTGTTCGCGGTGACTTTCGCCACGGCTATGGTGATGCACAATTCCAAGAGCGGTTTCGCACTGCGTTGCATCAAGCAGAATGAGGACGCAGCCAGCATCATTGGCATCAACGCCTATGCCTACAAGTCGCTCGCGTTCGCGCTGTCGGCCGTTTTCGTCGGCGTCGCGGGGGCGATCTACGCCTCGTGGACCCACTATATCGATCCAACCGATGTGTTCGACGTCCTGCTCTCCGTGAAGCCATTGGTCATGGTGTTGCTGGGTGGCGTCGGCACGCTGTTGGGGCCGTTTGTCGGAGCTGTCATCCTGCTCGCGTTCGAGGAGGTCGTCTGGCGCAACTTCCTCAAGGCCCATGCACTCGTTCTCGGCGCCATAATCGTCGCCCTGGTGTTGCTGCTGCCGAACGGCCTGATGCCCATGCTGGGGAGGCTCTGGCCCGGTGCCGGCAAGTCCCAGACGAGGCCGTCGGCATGACCCCGCTTCTGCAACTCGAACGCGTCGAGCGCCGTTTTGGGGGCCTTAAGGCCGTCGACGAGGTCAATTTGTCGATGGTGCCGGGCGAGATCGTCGGTCTGATCGGTCCGAACGGCGCCGGAAAGACGACGCTGATCAACACCATCACAGGTGTTCATCCAGCAACCGGTGGGCGCATCGTGTTCGAGGGCGCCGAGATCACGCAGCTGAAGCCGCACGTCATCGCGAGCCGAGGCATCGCCCGCACGTTCCAGATCGTGCAGCCCTTCCCGCAGATGTCGGTGCTGGAGAACGTCGCCGCCGGCGCTTTGTTCGCCGGTCGCGCTCCCTCCCTGACTGCAGCGCGGGAGGCGGCAATCCGTCATCTCGAGTTTACCGGCCTGGGCGCCTTGGCGGACAGCTCCGCTTCGACCCTGACACTCGCACAGAGGAAGCGGCTCGAGCTGGCGAAGAGCCTCGCTATGCGCCCGCGTCTCCTCATGCTCGACGAGGTCAACGCCGGCCTCAACACGGCCGAAATCGACGACGCGCTCGCCATCATCCGTCGCATCAGCGCCTCCGGCGTCACGATCATGATCGTCGAACACTTGATGAAGGTCGTGCTGTCGATCTGCAATCGTATCGTGGTGCTCCATCACGGCCAGCTTATTGCCGAAGGCGAGCCACAGGCGGTCGTGCGCAATCCAGCTGTGATCGAGGCCTATCTCGGCAAGCGCTACGCAGGCGCGATGGCCGGAGGCACGACATGAGCGCGCCCGATCTCCAGGCGCCCCAGCTTCAGGTGCCGAAGCTTCAGGTTAGCGGCCTCCAGGCGGGCTACGGAGATGTCCAAGTTCTATGGGACATCTCGCTCGACGTAAGGCCGGGCGAGATCGTATCCATGATCGGTTCGAATGGCGCGGGAAAGTCGACGTTCATGCGCTGCGCTTCTGGCCTATTGCCGGTTCGCGTCGGTATGATCGCGGTCGACGGCAAGCCTATGGCGGGCGCACCTCCGGCGAGCTTCGTCCGCGCCGGAGTTGCTCATGTGCCGGAAGGCCGCCGCCTGTTCTCCGCCATGAGCGTCCGCGACAACCTACTGATGGGCGCCTACCTGCGCGAGGACCGCGCGGAGATCGCCGCCGACCTCGATCGCGTCTTCGAAATGTTCCCGATTCTCGCCGAGCGTCGCCGCCAGGATGCCGGCACCATGTCGGGCGGCGAGCAGCAGATGTGCGCCATCGCCCGCGGCCTGATGTCGAAACCGAGCCTGCTCCTGATCGACGAACTTTCGCTGGGCCTCGCGCCGCGCATCGTCGAGCAGCTTTCCGAACGGCTCGTCGAGATCAACAAAACCGGCGTGGCGATCCTTCTCGTCGAGCAGGACGTGATTGCTGGCCTCGAGCTCGCCAATCGGGGTTTCATCGTCGATCGCGGCCGCGTCACACTTTCCGGCCCTGCCCGCGAGCTTGCTGGCAACCCGGCCGTGCGCGAGGCGTATATGGGCCTCGGAGCCTGAGAGCTGCAACGACCGCAATCCTCACGCTTGTCCTTCATGGGCATTGATGCAGCTCCGGTCGACGGCTTGTCCAATCGAACGATCCCCCGTCACGCATGGGCTCGAAGAATTTACCGGCCGGTGGCCAGACACGGTTGACGAACGCGGAACGGTCCGTCGTCCAGCAGACTCTGTCACGCTCACCATCCATCAGTTTCTCCAGACCGACCAGAGGTCTGGCAGCCCGCAGAGGTTCTGCAGGCAGGTTTGGATTCGGCGCAGCCCTCGTTTGAAGAACGAGGTCAGGCTACGAGCCACCTTCTTCGGAGCAGTGCCGGGCGCTT
>CAMDMH010000594.1 GCA_945901835.1 Devosia equisanguinis
GCTCCGGCCGCCGAACCTCGGCGAAACAGCCGGCAGCCCCGAAGAATGGCGCATCGCGCGCCGCCGCTTCGTCATCTGCTGCATCGGGCAAGACATCCCGCAAGGCTGTGCAAAAAGCCCGTCCCGCCGCGGGCAAGGGGAAGGCTGGCGTCAGAGCTGCCGCCGCTACCAGCCGGGCGATCGGTCCGAAATCGGGGAAAAAGGCAACCGGGCGTCCTGCGACATCGGCCTCTACCAAGACGCAGTTGACGAAGGCGACGGCGAGCAAGAAACCGGCACCGAAGTCGGTTGCCGCCAAAGCGCCGGAAATCCCTGCGAAGGCACGCGTCGCGAAAGCGACCAAGCCCGCTCCCAAGGACAACATCGTCAAGCGGGCTGCGGAAGACGTCAAATCCGGGGTCAAGATGAAGGGAAATACTGCCCCGGATAAGGCGGCCGACACGGAGAAATACAGAGCCGACAGGCAAACAGCTGCCGCCACCGCCGCCGTGAAGGTCAAGCCGCAACCGGCTCCTGCCAAGGTCGTCCTACCGGAAAACTACAAACCGACCGACGCCGAGCCGTTCATGAGCCCTGTGCAGCGGCACTACTTCCGGCTGAAGCTCATGAGCTGGAAGGAAGAAATCCTGCGACAGACGCGCGAGACGCTGCAGGGTATGCACGAAGATACCATCCAGTACGCCGACCTCGCGGATCGCGCGACCTCCGAGACCGACCGCGCCCTCGAGCTTCGCGCCCGCGACCGTCAGCGCAAGCTGATCTCGAAGATCGACGCAGCCCTCGCGCGCATCGAAGACGGCACGTACGGCTACTGCGAAGAGACGGGCGAGCCGATCGGGCTCAAGCGCCTCGATGCACGGCCGATCGCTACCTTGTCGCTCGAAGCACAGGAACGTCACGAGCGACGCGAGCGCGTTCACCGCGGCGACTGAAGACGAAGCTGCCGCGCTCCATGTTCCTGTGTCTGCCCACTACGCCAGGTCGGGCGGTTTGGGCTCTGCATGCCCGACCACCCGGCCGATCTCGGGCAATCCCTGTCTTACTGCGCGTTCGAACGCATCGACGTGATCGTGAACGTCCTGTACGGACCGGTCGGAATCGGCGTAGCAGTGGTAGTTGACGACGAGCCCCGCTTCCGTCCACCGCACGCGCACATCGTGGATATGACCGATCGCGTTGCCGCTGCTGGCGATGATGCGCAGTGCGTCGGCAATCCGCGTTACCTCTGCCGGCTGCACGTCGCTGCCCTCCAGCGCGCGTACCTCCAGCGGCTCAAGATGTACTTCGACCTCAACGCCGTCACCCAATTCGGCGACGATCGCGCGCTCCAGTTCGGTCGCGATGGCGTGCCCCACGCTGAGCGTCAGGCGCGCATCGACCTCCAGATCGAGGCTCACCGACAGCCGTTCGTCGAGCCGCTGGATGGTGATGTGGTGGACGGGCCGGCGCATCATCGCGGCGACGTGCAGCACGCGCTCCAACACGGTCTCGTCGTCGAGTGCGAGAGGCGCCGTCGTCACGACCACGGACGAGCCGGGGTATTCCGCCTGCAGCTTGGCGACGACGCTGTCCTTGATGGCGGAGACGCGGTCGTGCGGCAGCGTGCGCGCGACGCCGATGTTGATGTCGCCGAAGATCTCCGGACCGACGGCGCGGACACGGACGCCGTCGACGCGGGCGACGCCGGGGACATCGGCGGCGATCTGCTCGACGCGCTGCGACAGGCCATGGGGCACCGCGTCCATCAGCGTATCGATGGTGCGCTTGCCGAGGCGCCAGCCGGCAATGGCGATGAAGATCGAGACGCCCATCGCCGCGAGCAGGTCGCCCTGATGGAAGCCGTAGGCCGAGACGACGAGGCCGATCAGCACCAGCGTCGAGCTGACGAGATCGGAGGAGAAGTGCATCGCGTCGGCTTCGAGCGCCTGGCTCTTGGTCTCTTTCGCGATACGCATCAGCGAGCGCGAGCGCACGATGTCGACGACGATCGAGATACCCAGCACGGCGTAGGCCAGCATGGAGTGAGGGATTTCGGGCGCGCCGCTTCTCATCCGTGAAATCGCTTCGACGGCCACGTAGACCGCGACGACGAATAGGAGGCCCGTCTCGATCAAGGCGGCGACGGCCTCGACCTTGCCGTGGCCGTAAGGGTGGTTGGCGTCGGCGGGCTTCGCGCCGATGCGGACTGCGAAATAAGTGAGGATGGTGGCGCCGACATCGAGCAGCGCATGCAATGCATCCGACAACATGGCGAGGCTGCCGGTGGACATGGCTGCGGCGAACTTGCCGATCGCCAGCCCCGTGCTGGCGAGGATGGAATTGAACGCCGCCGTTTCCTTGATGCTGGACATCGCTGGGCCTGCTCTGTTCTTCGTGCGGTCTGTACGCGCAGGGATCGCTTCTGGACTCGCGCCTGTGACCGGTAGATGGCATGCCGGCATCCGACATCACACCCGCCTGCCCACAGAAACATGGCCGCAGCGTGCAAGGAGATTACACACGCAGCCGGATCGACGCGATCAACCAGGCCGGCCAAAGCCGCCCCCCGTTGGGGTGACGATGACGATGGCTTCGCCCGGATCGATTCGGGTCTCGTCGCAGCCGGCTAGCAGTTCGATCCGGCCGTCCTTGCGGCGCACGCTGTTGGCCCCGCACTGGCCGGGCTCGCCGCCGTCGAGGCCGTAAGGCCGGACCTTGCGCGACGACGTGAGCAGTGCGCAGTCCATCGCCTCGAGGAAGCGAATGCTGCGTTCGATGCCGTCGCCAGCACTGTGACGGCCGCGACCGCCGGAGCCGCGGCGGATCGTGAAGCGCTCGAGCAGCACGGGGTAACGCAGCTCGAGGATCTCGGGATCGGTCAAGCGCGTATTGGTCATGTGGGCGTGGACGGCGGCGACGCCGTCGAAGTCAGGGCCGGCGGGCGTGCCCGAGCAGATCGTCTCGTAATACTGGTAGCGCGCATTGCCGAACGTGACGTTGTTCATCGTTCCCTGGCTCGGGCCCATCGCGCCAAGCGCTGCCATCAGGCAATTGACGACGACCTGGCTCGTCTCGGTGTTGCCGGCGACGACGGCGGCAGGATACTTCGGCGACAACATCGAGCCCTCCGGCACGATCATGTGCACGGGCTTCATGCAACCGGCGTTGAGCGGGATCGGCTGGTCGCATAGTACGCGCAGCACGTAGAGGACGGCGGCGCGGGCCACGGGCTCGGGCGCGTTGAAGTTGTTCTTCTGCATCGGGCTGGTGCCGGTGAAATCAAACGTGACCTCGCGCGCCCCACGGTCGACGCGCACGGCGACCTTGACGCGCGTGCCCTGGTCCATCTCGACCTCGAATGCGCCATCCTTCAGACGGTCGATCAGAGCGCGGACGCTCGCCTCGGCGTTGTCCTGCACGTGGGCCATGTAGGCGCGAACGACATCGAGGCCGAAGTGATCGAC
>CAMDMH010000595.1 GCA_945901835.1 Devosia equisanguinis
CGCCAAGTCGGTGCCCTCCCCCGCCCCCACTGCAAACCAGGCCGCGGCGATGGAAGGCCTCACCCCACGCCAGCGCGACGTGCTCGCCGGCATCGTTCGCGGCCTAGCCAACAAGGAAATCGCGCGGGAGCTCGACATCGCCGAGGGGACGGTGAAGATCCACCTCGCCGCGCTGTTCTCGCATTTCGACGTCCGCAACCGCACCGAGCTTGCGACCCGCGCTCAGCGATTGATGGGGTGAGAGAAAGCCTGTGCAGTGGCGCTTCGTCTGCCGTCGCCGGCTCGTCGAGCGAATGATCGCCCGTGGACTTTTCATCCACCCGACATTAACACTCATCAGCCGACGCGCCACGGCGGTTTGAAACGCCATTTCACAAATCGCTGAACCCACGGCCCCTTGTGGTTGCGCTGCGCACAGCACCCCCTTGCCGCGGGCGCCCATCCCCTGCCACAGTGCGCGCGAACCAACGCGACACCAACTACGGAGCATCCTATGGCGAACCTTCGCGTCACGCTGGCCTGCGGGCCCTACGACCGGACCCAGGCGATCATCGACGGCAACGTCCGGGCGGAAGGCATCGACCTCACGTATCTGCCGCTGCAGCCCGCCGAGATCTTCTGGCGGCAGCTCCAGTATCGCGAGTTCGACGTCTCGGAAATGTCGATGTCGAACTACACGACGACGCTGGCGACTGCGCTCGCCAAGGGCGAGAAGCCGCCGTTCATAGCGATTCCGGTATTCCCCAGCCGCGTGTTCCGGCACGGCTACTTCTTCTACAATCCCGAGAAGTTCAAAGGCGGTTTCAAGAGCCCGAAGGATCTCGAAGGCCGCCGCGGTGGCGTGCCCGAGTATTCGATGACGGCGGCCGTCTACATGCGCGGGCTCCTGCAGCACGACTACGGCGTCGACCTGTCGAAGCTTTCCTGGCTGCAGGGCCGCACGAGCCGCATCAGCCACGCGCTGCCGCCGGGCGTCGTCGTCGACCAAGCGCCTCCGGGTACGGAACTCGGCGATCTCGTCGAAGCGGGCGAACTCGACTTCATGATCACGGCGAACAACCCGCTGGCGTTCCGGCGCGGCAGCCCGAAATGCGTCCGCATGTTCCCGAACTACATCGAGCTGGAGAAGGACTACTACAAGCGCACCAAGATCTATCCGATCATGCACACGGTGGTGATCAAGCGCGAGATCTACGATCGCGATCCCTGGGTGGCGCTGTCGCTCTACAAGGCGTTCTGCGCGGCCAAGGAGCGGTGCTACCGGATGCTGCAAGACGCCGGATCGCCGAAGGCGTCGTTCGCATGGCTGCAGCCGATGATCGAGGAGGAGCAGCGCGTGTTCGGCAAGGACTGGTACGCCTATGGCGTCGATGCCAACCGGCCGACGCTGGAGGCGCTGTGCCAGTTCACGCAGGAGCATGCGCTGACCGACCGGCGGCTGAAGGTCGACGATCTCTTCGCGCCGTCGACGCTACGCGACATCCCCCTCGGCGAGGGCCAGCACGTTTGATGGCCGAAAGGGCGGTGGCGCCAACCCTCAATCCAGCTTGATGCCCGCCGGCTTCAGGGTTGCGCCCCACTTCGCGCGCTCGGACTTGATGAAGGCGGCGAACTCGGCGGGCGTATTGCCGACAAGGCGCGCGCCGAGCTTGCCGAAACGCTCTTCCATCGATGGCTGTCGCAGCGCCTTCACCGTATCGGCGTGCAGGCGATCGATGACCGGCTTCGGCGTCGCGGCGGGGGCGACGAGCGCGAACCAGGACGACGCCTCGAAGCCGGGCAACCCCGCCTCCGTGGCGGTCGGAACGTCGGGCAGGATCGACATGCGTTGCGGCGCAGTGGCGGCGAGGGCGCGGATGGTGCCGGCACGGATGTGGCTCATGACGGTCGGCGGATTGTCGAACAGACCGTCGATCTGACCGGAGATGAGGTCCTGCACGGAGGGCGCAGCGCCGCGGTAGGGCACGTGCGTGATCTGCACGTTCGCCGTGCGCTGGACCATCACGAGGGCGAGGTGCCCCGTAGTCCCGTTGCCGGCCGAGCCGAAGTTGAGTTTGCCGGGCTCCGCGCGGACCTTCGCGAGAAATGCCTTGAAGTCGGTTACGCCGACCTTCGGATGGACGACGAGAAGCATCGACATATCCGCGACCACCGTAATCGGCGCGAACGCCTTGTCGGGATCGAACGGCATGCGGGAGAAGATGAACTCGTTGATCGACAGGATGCCGGTGGAGGACATCAAGAGCGTGTGGCCGTCGGGCTCGGCCGTGGCGACCGCGTTCGCACCGGTATTACCGCCGGCACCCGGGCGGTTCTCGACGATGACGGTCTGGCCGAGGGACTTCTGCAGGTCCTCGCCGACCGCGCGGGCGAGAACGTCGGCGAGGCCACCCGCCGGGAACGGCGCGATGATGCGGACGGTCTTGGTGGGGTAGGTTTGGGCTGCAGCTCCAAATGGCAATGCCGCGAGGGCCGCGCCCAGCGCCAACGAAACGAAAACGACAGCGCGATGCGCACCTGTGATGGCCATCGATACTCCTCCCGGTTCATGCCCGCGTCTCATGCGCGGATCCGTGGAGCTTATCGCGGCCAGTTGTCCCTGATCCAGCGCGAAAGGCCGTCCTCGTCGACGTCGCCGGCGGCGAGGGAAAGCATTGCCTCCGTCGCCTCAGCTTCGGGCGGAGCGAAGCGAACGCCGTTCTTACGCAAGAAGATCATCATGGCCATGAACGCCGCACGCTTGTTGCCGTCGACGAACGGATGGTTCCGCGACAGCCCGAACGCATAGGCAGCAGCAAGGCGCGCCAAGTCGCTTTCCCCATACGTCCATTTGTTCTTGGGGCAGTCGAGCGCAGAGCCGAGCATGCCCTCATCTCGGATTCCGGCAGGGCCACCGAAAATCGCGAGTTGCTCAGCATGGGCGCGGATCACCTGATCCTCGGTCAACCATCTGGGCTCGTTCATTTGGCGAGCGCCTTCATAGTGTTCTTGTACTCGCGCATGATTTCGCGCGCGAGGTTCATGGTCTCCTCGTCGTCCTCCGCGTAGGCAGATAAGGTGATGGTGCGCTCAGGACCTTCGGTGACAGAGACGCTGTCGCCTTGCTGAAGGCCGAGGCGGGCGAGAAGTTCCTTCGGCAGGATCAAGCCGGTAGAATTGCCGATCTTCTTGAGTTCGAGCTTCATGGTGGCGACCTCGGCCGGATGGGATGTTAGACAGAATGTATAACGTTATACATTCCGTCTAACAAGACTCTTTCGACTTGTATGTCAGCCAGTCGAGACGTCGAGACTTAAGCAGCTCCGAATTGCTTCGATCTTCGGATCGGCTGTGAGTTTCTCCTCCCCCCGTTGTGGGGGAGGTGGCCCGTAGGGCCGGAGGGGGGAAGCCCAATGAAGATGAGTTGATTTTGCCCCACCCTCGCCCCTCCCCACAAGGGGGA
>CAMDMH010000596.1 GCA_945901835.1 Devosia equisanguinis
GTGCTCGTCATCGACAACGATACCGTGGCCAAAGTCCTGACGATGGCCGACTGCATCCGTGTGCAGGAGGAAGCGTTCAAGAAGATTCCCACGGGCGGCGCGATCCACCGGCCTCGCATCGACATGTACATGCCGTGTGCGATCCCCGACGGCTATTTCCGCTGGGGCTCTATGGAAGGCGCCAACGATGGCTACTTCGCGATCCGGATGAAGTCCGACGTGATGACGTGGCCGAAGACGCCGGACGGCGGGTGGACCGAGGACAAGCACTGCATCAAGCCCGGCACATACATGGGGTTGATCTTTCTCGTCTCGACGCGCAATGGCGAGCCACTCGCATTCATAAACGACGGCGTGTTACAGCACATGCGGGTCGGTGGCGGCGCGGGCATCGGCACGAAGTACCTGTCGCGCGAGGACAGTCACGTGGTCGGCATGCTTGGCTCCGGCGGCATGGCGCGCACGTTTCTCGAGGCGTTCACCTGTGTGCGCGACATCAAGCTGTGCAAGATCTACAGCCCGACCGCGAAGAACCGCGAAGCCTACGCGGAGGAAATGACGAAGAAGATGGGCTTTGAAGTGCGCGCGGTGTCGACGCCGAAGGAGGCGCTCGAGGGCGTCGACATCGTGTCGTCGGCCACCGACAGCATGAAGCCCACCTATGACGCGGATTGGCTGAAGCCCGGCATGCACGTGACCAATCTGGGCCGGCGCGAAATGGCCGATGCGACGATGGCCAAGTTCGATGTCGTAATCCGGCAAGGTACGGCGGGTCTGCAGATGAAGCAGACCGAGCGCTTCCAGGCGGAGCGTGGCTTGTCGCCGGCGGCCTACATCGGCGGCTCCGTCGAGGAGATGAAGCGCATTCCAGAGAAGAACCCGCAGCCCGGTTTCGGCGGAGACAGCCCAGAGTTCATGGATCGCGGCAAAGGCGGCGACAAGCCGGACTTCGCCGATCTAATCTCGGGCAAGGCCAAGGGGCGGACGAACCGCGACCAGATCACGTTTTATCGCAACGTGGGAAATCAAGGACTGCAATTCAGTTGCGTCGGCGGGCTCGTGTACGAGAAATGCCGGGAGCAGAAAGTCGGCCGGGAGATTCCCACCGAATGGTTTCTCCAGGACATCCGGGATTGATCGCATGACGCGGGGTGGGAAGCTCGTCGGGCTGGCGTCGCGGCTCGCTTCGGCGGGTGCGCTTGCTGTTTTGGCTTGTCTGGCTTGTGGGCCGGCTGCTGCGCACAACACCGCTGAGTACTTCAAGGGCAAGACGGTGTCGTTCGTCGTCGGATTCGGGCCGGGCGGCGCGAACGACGTCTGGGCGCGGGCGATCGCGCGGCATATCCCGCGGCACTGGCCGGGCAATCCCAGCGTGGTCGTGCAGAACCAGCCCGGTGCGGGCGGCCTCACGCTGATAAATCAACTTACCGCGGTCGCGCCCAAGGACGGGACGATGATCGGCCTCATCAGTCGCGGCATTCCGCTGGAGCCGCTGCTCGGCGGGCAGGGCATCCAAATGGATCCGCGGCGCATGACGTGGATCGGGAGCCCGGATCGCGACACGACGGTGTGTGCGGCGCGCAAGGATGCGGGCGTGCAGCGGATGCAGGATCTGTTCGAGAAGGAATTGGTCGTGGGCGCGACGGGCTCCGGCGCTGATACCGCGATCTATCCGGAGTTCCTGTCGGCGCTGCTCGGCATGAAGTTCAAGACCGTCAAGGGCTACAAGGGCTCCAACGAGATCTCCCTGGCAATGGAGCGCGGCGAAGTTCAGGGCATCTGCCTTGCCAACGATTCCCTGGCGCGGACGCCGATCATGCGCGAGGGGCGTGCAAGCATTCTGTTCCAGGCGGGATTGAAGCCGGACGATCGATTGAAGGACGTGCCGGTCGGCATCGACTTGGCGCGGACGACTGCGGAGCGCGAGGCGCTGCAACTGTTCTTCGCGCGTGTCGCGCTCGGGCGGCCTTTCGTGGCGCCGCCGGGAATGGCAGCGGAGCGTGTGACGGCGATCCGCGCGGCGTTCGCTGCTACGCTCGCAGACAAAGAGTTCATCGAGGATGCGTCGAAGCAAGGATTGACGGTCGATGCGATCAGCGGCGAGGAAATCGCTGGCGTAATCGAGGACGCCTACAAGACGCCGCCGGAAACCATCGCGCGCACGATGAAGGCGCTGGGGCGTTGAGCGCGGATGAGCGCATGAGCAGTGATCGCAAGCAAAGCACCGAGGTGGCGCGGCCGGTCGCTTTCGTGACTGGCGCATCCTACGGCGTGGGAGCGGCGACAGCGCTAGCGTTCGCGCGCGCCGCGTACGACGTGATCGTGACGGCGAGAAGGCGGGAAAATCTCGACGCGACGCTTGCGACGCTCGAGCAGGCGAATTGCCGCGCGATGGCGGTGGAGATGCTGCTGTCGGATGATGCGTCGATCGAGTCGGCGTTTCAGTCGGCGCTTTCGGCCCACGGGCGGATCGACGTTCTGGTCAACAACGCAGCGGTCAATCTGCGGCGGCTCGCGGTCGATGTCAGCCGGGACGAATGGCGGGACGTGATGGCGGCCAACGTCTCGGGGCCGTTCTTCATGACGCAGCTGATGGGGCGGCATCTGATCGCGTCAAGGCGCCAGGGTGCAGTGGTCAATGTCGCATCGACGCATGGGCTCGTGGGGGCGGCGGAGCGCAGCACTTACGGAATCTCGAAGGGCGCGATGATCCAGATGACGCGAATGCTCGCGATCGAGTGGGCGGAGCATGGCATCCGCGTCAACGCGGTCGCGCCGGGGCGGATGGAGACGGCGTCGCCATCGCGTGCGGGCACGGGAGCGAACGCTGACTACATGGCGGCGATGCTGGCGCGGATTCCGTTGCACCGGCTGGTGACGGCGGAGGAAGTGGCGGACGCGATCGTGTATCTCGGCGGCCCGGCGGCGGCTTCGATCACCGGCCACGTGCTGGTGATGGATGGCGGGCTGACGGCTGTGGGATGGGGGTCGAAACTTCGTAGGGCGGATTAGTGGTCCGCGTGCGAAGCATCGTGGACCGTGTAATCCGCCGAGTTGGTGGTCCAATGCGGCGGAATACGCTGCGCTATTCCGCCTTACGGAAATGTCACCAGCCGCGTTTTTCGGATTCGAGGGCGGCGATGGCGGCCATGCCGGTCTTCAGTTTCGCTTCGGCCTCGGCTGAGAGTGGCGGGAGCGGCGGTCGCGGCTGGCCTGCGTCGCGGCTCAAGATGCGCATCGCAGACTTGATGGCAGCGACGCCGCCGGACTTCAAGATCTGGCGAAGTGCCGCGACATCTTCCTGCGCGGCGCGGGCTTCGAACAGCCGATCCTTGGCGCAGTCGTCGAACATGCGGCGGACGAGCGCGGGCGCGATCGACGCCAGCGGCGACATAAGGCCAGTCGCGCCGATGGCGCGGGCGGAAACGTAGA
>CAMDMH010000597.1 GCA_945901835.1 Devosia equisanguinis
GTAACCCCAGATCGCCATCGCGGTCTGATCGACGTGGCCGTTGTACATCTTCTTGAGGCTGACCCAGCAGATGGATGTGCATCCGCCGGCTTCGAGTGCGTGCACGTCGGCGATGCCGGGAATATTGAGCGTCGTCTTGAGGTGCTTGAGAATGTTGCTCTCGAGCAAGGCGACCTTGAGCATGCTCGACTCGGACGGCGGGAATTGGCTGATGACGCCGAGAACGATCGGGTTCTTGCGGTGCGTGATGCACTTCACCTTGAACACCGGGCCAGCGCGGCCGCCGGCCATGTGTCCGGTGAATTCGCCGAAGGGGCCTTCCGGCTCCTCGTAGTCGGTCAGCACCTCGCCTTCGATGATGATTTCGGCGGAGGCGGGTACTTCGAGATCGACTGTCTCGCATTTTACGAGTTCGACGGCCTGCCCGCGGATGCCGCCGGCGATCGCGAACTCGTCCTCGCCGTAGCGTGATGGCGCGACGAGGTACTGTACGGGATCTGCGCCGATGAAGATGGCGGCCGGCATCGGCTTGCCGAGGGCTTTCCACTTGGCGTGATGGATCGCGCCGCCGCGGTCGGGTGCGCCGAACAGGATGCCGGTCGTGTTCTTGTCCTTGATCTGGCAGCGGCGGATGCCGACATTGCGGCGGCCGGTGTCCGGATCCTTCGTCACCCATAGCGGCGTAAGGTAGGGACCGGCGTCCTTGCCCGGTGTCCAGATCGAGATCGGCAGTTTGCCGAGGTCGACGTCGTCGCCGGTGATCTTCACTTCCTTGCACGGGCCGGTGGCCACGATCACAGGCGGGATGGGCTTTTCGAGGCCGGCGATGACTTTCTCGTGGATGCTGTCAGCGGTGGCTTCGCAACCGATGGCGGAGGCGATCATCTGCTTCGACGACGCGATCACGCCAGCGACGACGCGGCCGCCGGGAAAGCCCTTGATGTTACGGAAGCCGACGCCGCAGCGGCGATCTTCGGGCATGGCGCGGAAGATCATGCGGGAGACGGTGGCGATCTCCCAGTCGTTGTGGACCTCCTTGTCGACCCATCGGAACAGTCCCTGCTGTTCGAGCGCGTCGAGATAGGTGCGAAGGCTGTCGTAGGGCATGGGTGGCTTTCGATGGGGTTTGGGAGGGCAAGCATCGCGCAGCCCGCCCTACGCCTACACAGTCAATCGGGACAGTCAATCGGGGCAAAGGGGTCAGACCCGCCGGGCCTGACCCCGACGAGCGTCAATCGGTGACGCGGACTTCGAGGGAGGACTGGGCTGAGCGTTCCTCTGTCGGGTCGATCCAGGCGTCGATCAGGCAGACCTTGCCGGCCTTGAGTGCGGCAACGCCTTCCTTCACGGCGGCTTCCATGTCCTTCACCGTCTTTACCGGGCCGATGCCGATACAGCCATAGCTCTTCGCCAACGTGGCGAAGTCGACGTCGGGATCTGCCATGCGCTGTCCGATCCAGCGGTTGGCCGGCTCGCGCCCGCGCTTATTGGCGACGGTTTCCTGGTGGAGTTCGTCGTTGAAGTAGGACCGGTTGTTGTTGAGGACGACGAGCAGCGGGATCTTGTGGTGCGCGGCGCTCCACAGCGCGGTCGAGCCCATCGCGAAATCGCCGTCGCCGAGGATGCCGATGGGCAGGCGGCCCATCCGGGACAGGGCGAGTGCTGCGCCGACGGATATGCCGGGGCCCGAGCCGATGCCGCCGCCGCCGTCCTTGCCCATGTAGGCGAGCGGGTCCTTGAACGGGAACAGCTCGATCGGCCAACCGCGGGCGAGGCCGGTGAAGCTCGCCTTGCCCGCGTCATTGCCGAGGACATCCTTGAGGGCGCTGGCGACGTGGGTGAGGTGAAGCTGCTCGTGCTTCTTGTGGCTCTGCTCGAACGACTTGCGCCACGGGGCCTTCTTCGGGCCGTCGCCAAGGGCGGTATTGAGCGAGCCCACCATTTCCTCGGGGCAGGCGTTGATGCGTACGTCGACGCCGGCCAGTTCCTGGTAGTCCATGTGGGCGCCAGAATGGAGCATGCTGTCGAGCGAGCACTGGATGACCTTGCCCGTCACCTTTCCGTGCGCGTTGCCCTGGCGGATCGCGCCGCCGAGATCGATCCAGTCGAGGGAGATGATGAGGTCGGCCTCGCAGACGACCTGACGGGCCTGCTTGTTGAGCTGGTTGAACGGCGGCACGACCTGGGCTGGATGATCTGAGGGGAAGCCCGAGCCGCTCTTGAGGTCGGTCATGACAACCGCGCCGAGGCGCTCCACGAGTTTCACGCGGGCGTCCCACTGGGATTGCTTGCGGCCATTGCGGCCGAGCAGGATCAGCGGCTTCTTGGAATTCTTGACGAGCGCCATCGTCTCGGTGACGGACTGCGCGCTCGGGGCGGGGGCCGGCGGTGGTGCGAAGCGCTCCAGGTCTGGCATCACCGGCTTCGTCTCGTTGTCGAGCTTCATCTCCTGAAGGCCAGCATCGAGAACGATGTAGACGGGCGCCGTGGGGGCTGAGCGCGTCATGATGTTGGCGCGGCACATCGATTCTACGAGTGCCTGGGGTGAAGAGGGCTGGTCGTCCCACTTGATGAAGGAGCGTACGAGGCCGGCCTGGTCGCGCGAGGTGTGGATCCAGTCGATCCACGGGCGGCGCTTGGGGGCATCGAGCGGACCGGTGGCGCCGAGGATCATCATCGGCGCGCGGTCGAGCCAGGCATTGTACATGCTCATGGCACCGTGAAGCAGGCCGACGTTGGAGTGCAGCACGCAAGCCATCGGCTCGCCGGTCGCTTTCGCGTAACCGTGGGCGATAGCGACCGAATGGTCCTCATGCAGGCAGAGGATCATGCCCGGCGCTTCGTTGCCGAGGTGGTTGACGATCGAGTCGTGGAACCCGCGATAGCTGGCACCTGGGTTCAGGCTGATGAACGGCACTTTGAAGCGGCGCAGCATCTGGGCGGCAACGTCGCTGCCCCAGGCCATCTCGTCGTCCGGCTTACCCTTTATGCGATCCACGTGGATGGCCATGGCGTTGCTCTCTCTCCGTTTCCTCGTTGATTTCAGTCGTTGCAGCTCGATCCCCAGCGGGGACCGAACGTGCGCCCGTGCGGATTTCAGTGTCGGTGTCGGCCGGCTGGGGCGTTCTGCCGGACACCTCGACCGATGCATTGTGGTTTGGCCGATGCCGATCGAGCGAGCAGCTGAGGTGGTCAAAATAAATCAGAGCGATGGCTCGAGGGCAACGTGCATTCTGCGTTCGCCGAGCGGGTGACATCAATGTGCTCCGGTAACGCCAGACGTGATTACCCCGTCATCACCTCTGCCGGCCTGACCGCGGCGATCGACCGGTAGGGTCGTGGCGCGGTTGCGACCGCAACGCGGGCGAGGCGCTCTATGTTCTTGGCCAGATCGAAGCGGCGATTGAAGCGCCATTCGTAGGATG
>CAMDMH010000598.1 GCA_945901835.1 Devosia equisanguinis
ACCGGCGGCTGCAGAAGCTGGTTCCCGCGGAGGACGTGTGCATTGCACAGCCGGGGGATGCCGACATCTTCACGGTGGGGCTCGAGGAGGAGTTGTTCGTCGTCGACGCGACCACGCTCGATTGCGTCGAGCGGATGCCGGAAGCGTTCATCGGCGAGGGGAAGGCGGCGCTCGGCGACAGCGTCAAGCGTGAGATCATCGCTTCCATGATCGAGCTCGTCACGCGGGCGCATTCGTCGCTCGCCGCTGCCGGCGACGAATTGCGCGTGATGCGGTCGGTGCTCGGCTCGATCGCTCACCGTCATGGTCTGGCGGTGCTTGCATCGGGGACGCATCCATTCTCGGATTGGCGCCGCCAGACGATGACGGAGAAGGCGCGCTACGCCGAGGTTGCGACGTCGCTGGGGCAGGTCTCCAAGCGGGTGCATGTGTGCGGGCTTCACATTCACGTGGCGATGGCCGATCCGTCGATGCGCGTCGGAGTGATGAACCGCGCGCAGCAGTTTCTCCCGCTCTTTCTGGCGTTGTCGACGTCCTCGCCGTTCTGGCTCGGAGCCGCCACCGATCTGAAGAGCTACCGCACGGCCGCCTACGACGAGAGCCCTCGCACGGGGCTGCCTGTGCGTTTCGCCGATGGCGCAGAATTCGACCGCTTCGTAGAAAAGATGCAGTCGGCAGGCTTCATTCCCGACCAGAGCTTCCTGTGGTGGGCGATCCGGCCGTCGCTGCGTTATCCGACGTTGGAGCTGAGGATCGCAGACACCTGCACCAACTGGCGCGATGCGATTGCACTTGCCGCTCTGTTCAGGTGTCTCGTGCATGCCCTGGTACGCGACCCCGCGCTCGGGGCGGCCTGGGAAGAGCACCATTTGCTTGTCAACAACGAGAACCGTTGGCAGGCGATCCGGTACGGCCTCGACGGTGTCATGCTCGACGCGGTAACGGGATCGGTAAGCTCCGTGCGCGACGGTGTTCGCCAGTTGCTGGATGCGCTGCAACCCAACGCACTCGCGCTGGATTGTTCGTCGGAACTCGACAGCGTCGCCGAGATCCTGCGCCGCGGCACCAGTGCGGATCGACAGGCGCGATCGTTCAGCCGGGCAATCGCCGGCGGTCAATCGACGGAACTGGCGGTGCGACAGGTTGCGTCCGACATCGCGCGCTGGACGCTGGCTGCCTAGCCGCTTGTTGCGATGCCGCGTTGCTGCCACCTCCGGGCGCCAACCAGATCCACCGTCTTTGAGCAGCCATGCATTGCCAGCAGGCTCTATCCGTTGCGCGGCGTCGTTGACAGCGCTCCGCACGGCGGACGACACTCGCGAGCCGTCCCGGAAAATCCGGGATCGCGAAGGTCGCAAAGACCGGAATGCGGGAGGCGCGCATGGGGAAGTCTCTGTGGACGAGGCAGGGAAGGAGTCGTCGAGCGGATGAGAACGTCCGCGGCATCGACGACATCGAGGGCGTCTACGACGGCGATAAAGTAGCCGGCGGCGGTCTCCTCCACCGGCGCCTGTTCCTCGGCGGCGCCCTGGGCGGCGCGACCGCGGCGGGCTCGATACTCGCGGGCACGACGGCCGCGGAAGCGGAGGCGCTCGGCGTTCCCCCCTGGATGAAGTCGCCCGGCTCGTCATTCGTGGGTTACGGCCAACCTTCAAAGCACGAAGCCAAGACGGTTCGTACGTTCGGCGCACAGCCCAATTCTCCCGGCACGGGAGCTGCGCGGACGCCGCATCATCTGATGCACGGCGCGATTACGCCCAACGGTTTGCACTTCGAACGCAGCCACAACGGCATTCCAGACATCGACCCGGATGCGCATCGCCTGCTCGTGCGCGGCATGGTGCGGCGGCCGCTCGTCTTCACCCTCGAGGCGTTGGCGCGCTATCCGATGGAAAGCCAGACGGCGTTCATCGAGTGCGGCGGCAATTCTGGCGCACTACATGGCGAAAAGCCGGTGCAGGGCAACATCCAGGCGCTGCACGGGCTCGTCTCGTGCGCGGAGTGGACGGGCGTCAGGGTGAAGACGCTGCTCGCGGAAGCCGGCGTCGATTCCAAGGCGACGTGGGTCTATGCCGAAGGCGCAGACGCGGCCGCAATGAGCCGGTCGGTGCCGCTGTCGAAAATGATGGCTGACGCGATGATCGCGCTCTATCAGAACGGCGAGCGCGTGCGGCCGTCGAACGGCTATCCGATGCGTCTGCTGCTGCCCGGCTACGAGGGCAACATGCAGGTGAAGCGGCTGCGCCGGCTCAGGGTGACCGACGGGCCCGTCATGGCGCGCGACGAGACCTCGAAATACACGCTGCTGCTGGAGTCTGGAAAATCGCAGCAGTTCTTCTTTCCGATCGAGGCGAAGTCGATCATCACGCATCCCTCGTCGGGACTGACGATGCGCGGCAAGGGCCTATACCAGATCTCGGGGCTGGCGTGGTCCGGCAACGGGCTGATCTCCAAGGTCGAGGTGTCGGCGGATGGGGGCAAGAGCTGGCCGCGGGCTCAGCTACAAGGACCGATCCTGCCGAGATCGCTGACGCGTTTCCGGATGCCTTGGGCGTGGGATGGTTCACCCGCGACCTTGATGAGCCGGGCGACCGATCAAACCGGATATGTCCAACCGACGCGGGCGAAGCTGATGGTGGAGCGCGGCGCGCGTGCGCAGTATCATTTCAACGGCATCGCCTGCTGGGCCGTGTCCGACAAGGGCGAGGTGTCCCATGTCTACGCGTGAACCGTTGAACGTGTGGTTCGGCTCTTCGTTCGTCACCCCACCCCCGCCCCCTCCCCATCGAGGGGATGGGGGAAGAAAGGGCGGCGAGGCTGTTCGCCATTGGAAAGGCTGTTCCGATACATCGACCGACTTGTCCCCCTCCCCCTTGTGGGCAGGGGATAGGGGTGGGGGAGTTTTCGCAACGGCTCCGGATCGCGCCCCACACCCTCGCTATCAGGGGAAAAGAAGTTCGGGTTTGAAGTCACTGATCGGCGTCGGACTGGCGGTAGCGCTGGCTTCGACGGCGGTGGCGCAGACGCGCTCGGCAGTGAAGGGGCCGGATCTGGGGCAACCCGTTTCGGCCGAGGACATCGCGAAATGGGAGATCGATATCCCGCCGAGCGGCAAAGGGCTTCCGGCCGGCAGCGGCACGGTGGCGGCGGGCGAAGCCGTCTACGCCAGGAGTTGTCAGAGTTGTCATGGTCCAAAGGGGGCTGGCAAACCCAACGATGCACTCGTCGGCGGTGTGGGTAAGCTCGCGGGCAAAGGACCTGCGCGGAAGACGGTCGGCAGCTATTGATCTGGTGGACGGCGCCCGCTCCCGGCATCGAAGTGCCATAGGGTGATCGTTGGAACGAATCACATGAGGGGAGCCGTCCACATGCAGATTACTACGATTGGTTTGGATCTCGCCAAGAACGTATTCCAGGTT
>CAMDMH010000599.1 GCA_945901835.1 Devosia equisanguinis
TGGTGGCACTACAACACCAGCAAGCGGAGCGTGGTGCTGGATCTCGACACCGAAGAAGGCCGATCGACGATGACAAGGCTCGTCGCCACAGCCGACATCTTTATCGAGGGTGAGGCCCCGGGGTTCCTCCCGGCCCTGGGGCTGGACTACCCGGACCTGCTCGAACGGAACCCCGCACTGCTGATGGTGTCGATCACGCCGTTCGGGCGCGCCGCACCGCGCTGCGACGAGCCGGCCACGGACCTGACGCTTGCGGCCGCCAGCGGCATGACCTGGATGAACGGCTACGACGACCACAGTCTGCCGCCCGTTCGCGGCGGGTGTATGCAGGCGCTGCAAACGGGCGCGCACTACGCGGTGATGAGCCTTCTCGCGGCCGTGCTGTACCGGCAGCGTACCGGTCAGGGACAGCACATCGACGTCAACATCCACGCTTGCTGCAACGTGACGACCGAGTCGGCCACCTACGCCTGGCTGGTATCCGGCGCGACCGTGTGGCGCCAGACCGGGCGCCATGCCGCTGCCTATCCCACGAGTTCGCCGCAGGTGCGCTGCAGGGACGGTCGTTACGTGAACACCGGCGTGCCGCCGCGCATTCCCAGGGAGTTCGAGAATCTGCGCAACTGGATTCTGGACCTCGGCTTGCAGGACGAGTTTCCGGAGATCTTCCTGCTCGAATTGGCCATGGAGCGTGACTTCGTCGACCACGGCAAGATCGGCGTCGACGAAGAAGTCACCGCCATCTGCGCAGCGGCCCGCGACGCCCTGGTGCTGATAGCCTCGCACCTCCCGGCCTACGAGTTCTTTCGCCGCGGCCAGGATCGCGGGTTCACGGTCGGCATCATCTACTCGCCCGAAGAGGTCATGGACGACCCGCATTTTCGCGCGCGCGGCTTTCCGGTCCACGTCGAGCATCCGGAACTGGGGCGCACGATTACCTATCCAGGTGCGCCCTACCGGTTCAACGCCAGTCCATGGACGATCTCGCGCCGCGCACCGCGGCTCGGCGAGCACGACGACGAGATTCTCGGACCGCTCGGGCGCAGCGCCTGAACAAGGTCTCCTCATCACCCGGACAGGACTCGAACATGACAGACAACAAGCGCTTCTTCATCGACGGCCGTTGGGTCGAGGCAACGAGTTGCAGCGAGCGCGTCGTGGTGGATCCGGCGACCGAGCAGCCGGTCGGTAGCGTGGCGCTGGCCGGGGCGGACCACGTCGATCGTGCGGTCGCCGCTGCCCGGCGCGCTTTCGAAAGCTACTCGCGCACGTCGCGCGAAGAGCGATTGGCGTTGCTGGATCGCGTCACCGCGTGCTACCAGGTTCGAGGCGCCGATCTCGCCGCGGCATTGACGCGCGAGATGGGCGCGCCGAAGTGGCTCGCCGAAGCCATGCACGTGCCACTGACCCCGGTCCAGATCGCGAGCACGCGACAGGTGCTGGAGCGTTTCGAGTTCGAGGTCGAAAGCGGACGCACGCGGATCCTGAGAGAACCGATCGGTGTGTGCGCATTCATCACCCCGTGGAACTGGCCGCTCAACATGATCGTGGGCAAGGTCGTACCGGCGCTGGCGGTCGGATGCACGATGGTCCTGAAGCCGTCGGAGCTCGCGCCGAGTTGCGCCACGATTTTCGCGGAGATCCTCGAGGCGGCCGGCGTCCCGGACGGGGTGTTCAATCTGCTCCACGGCGATGGTCCCGGTGCCGGCGCATTGCTCAGCGCGCATCCCGGCGTGGACATGGTGTCGATCACGGGTTCGACCCGCGCGGGAAGCGAGGTCGCGCGCGCGGCGGCAGCCTCGGTCAAGCGTGTCCACCAGGAACTCGGCGGAAAGTCTCCGGCTATCGCACTGCCATCGGCGGATCTCGCCACGGTGATCTCGGCGGTCATGCCGCTGATCCTGCTGAACTCGGGTCAGTCTTGCGCCGCGCCGAGCCGCCTGCTGGTTCCTGCCGAACACCTTGACGCGGTTCGCGCTCATGTCCTTGCGGCACTTGCCGCGCACGAAGCGGCGTCGGCCCAGATGCCACTCGGGCCTGTCGTCTCGGCCGCGCAGTGGGCGCGCATCCAGGGGCTCATCGCGAGCGCGCTCGACGACGGCGCGGAGTTCATCGCCGGCGGGGCGGGTCGCCCCGAGGGCGTCGAACGCGGCTACTACGTCCGGCCCACGGTGGTCGTTTGCTCGAACCGCACGCGCATCGCGCAGGAAGAGGTCTTCGGGCCGGTCCTGACCGTGGTTCCCTACCGTGATGTGGAGGACGCGATCGCGATCGCGAACGACACGCCCTACGGTCTTGCCGCGTACGTGTACGGGGATCCCGCCGAGGCGCGCCGCGTGGCCTCTCGCATCCGCGCGGGCCAGGTCACGCTGAACGGGGCCGCGCCGGACCTCGATGCACCGTTCGGTGGCTACAAGCAATCGGGTAACGGCCGGGAATGGGGAGCGTACGGATTCCACGACCTGCTGGAGATCAAGGCGGTCACCACACCCGGAGTCGATGATGCTGCCACGTGATTTCACCGATGAACAGGACATGTTCCGCGCGGCTTACCGGAAGTTCCTCGCTACCGAGATCGTGCCGCACATGGAGGACTGGCGGCAGGCGGGCATCGTGGATCGCAGCGCCTTCCTCAAGGCGGGCGAGCAGGGATACCTCATGATCTGGCCAGAGGAGGAGTACGGCGGCAGCGGTGACGAGGATTTCCGCTTCGAACAGATCATCATGGAGGAGACCCAGTACGCGCGCGCCGGCGACTGGTACAACACGCTCCACAGTCGTCTGGTCGGCGCCTATCTGCGGCGCTTCGCGACCGAGGAACAGCGGGCGCGCTTCCTGCCGAAGTGCGTCTCGGGCGAGACCATTCTTGCGATCGCAATGACCGAGCCCGACGCCGGTTCCGATCTCGCCGGGATGCGCGCGACTGCGGTCGAACAGGAAGATTACTGGGTGCTGAACGGGGCCAAGACCTACATATCCAACGGGATCAACGCCGACCTGGTCGTGGTCGCTGCAAAGACCGATCCGCAGAACGACGCGCACGCGATGACGCTGTTCCTGGTCGAGCGCGGCATGCCGGGATTCGAGCGTGGCCGCAACCTGAAGAAGATGGGCCTCAAGGCCCAGGATACGGCCGAGCTCTTCTTCCACGACGTCAGGGTGCCCAGGCGCAACGTGCTCGGCGAACCGGGGCGCGGGTTTCACCACCTGATGGAGGCGCTCGGCGAAGAGCGCCTGATCGGTGCCTGCCAGTATCTCGCCGCCGGGCAGTTGTCCTTCGACCTCACACTCGACTACGTGAGGCAGCGCAAGGTCTTCGGCAAGCGTCTCGCCGATTTCCAGAACACGCAGTTCCGCCTCGCGGAGTTGCGCTCCGAGCTCGACATCGCGCAGTGCTTCGTCGATCAGTGCGT